>DBFNNF010000039.1:0-2267 GCA_048407585.1 Lactobacillus johnsonii
AAAATATAATCTGTTTAGATATGTAATGTTATTAGTTTTGTATTACAAAGATTTTAAATCTGCACTAAGTGGTGCAGAAGCAGGCATAAAATTATTTCCTACTGACTCAAATTATGTGAGTCTATACATCTCAGTAAAGAATGAAGAACTAAATTTAGAATATAAAAAATTATTGAGAATGTCCCTCAACAAATTAAATGACTATAAGAATCAACTAGAGCTTGTTCATGAAGAATCTCAGGGATCAGAAAATGCTCTCGATGAGTTAATGGTGCGTTTATTAGTAAAATTAGGATATTATGGTGAAGCAAAGCAAATTTTAAAATCTATAGATGTTCCAGTATACAGAAATAATTTGAAAGCAGAATTAGAATTATTTAATTTAACATAAGCTCTTATTTAGTAAAAACAATATACCCGGGAATAAATTAAGATATAAAATCTTCTATTTTTAACTAGTTCCAAAATATCTCACTATAAAAAACATATTTGTCAAGATTATTGCTCAGAAAGCTATCATAGCGCATAATTTTAAGGTATTATTGTAATAGTTTAAAAAAGGAGATTTTATTGTGCAAAGTAAACGCCCTATTATCATTGGAATTGCTGGTGGTTCTGGTAGTGGTAAAACAACCATCGCCCATGAAATTTATGACCAATTACAACAAGACGACCATATCTTAATTATGACGCAAGATTCTTACTACAAGAACAACGACAACTTATCAATGGCAGACCGTAAAAAAATCAACTACGACCATCCTGATGCCTTTGACATGCCCCTTCTTGTTGAACAATTACGTCAATTAATGGACTATAAGGCAGTTGAAATGCCAGTTTATGACTTTACCGCTCATACAAGAAGTGAAAAGACAATTCACACTGAACCGGCTGATATTATTATCTTAGAAGGTATCCTAGTTTTAGGCGAAGAGAATTTACGTGATTTAATGAGTATTAAAGTATTTGTAGATACTGATGATGATATTCGTTTTATCAGAAGATTAGAGCGTGATACAGAGGAACGTGGACGTTCTGTAGAATCAGTAATTAATCAATACTTAGCAACAGTTAAGCCAATGTATAATCAATTCATTGAACCAACTAAGCGTTATGCTGATATCATTGTTCCAGAAGGTGGAGAAAATGATGTTGCTATCGATATGCTTACTACGAAGATTCGTTCAGTTTTAAGTACAGTCAAATAAAAATAACCTCGTGGTTTTCCACGGGGTTATTTTTCACCAAAAAAGAAACTCATTATAATTCCAGCAATCAGACTTCCACCTATTAATCCAAGATATTCTGACGTTTTCAGTATTATGCTTTGAGCTTCACTCCAATTAGAAATTCCCACTACTATAGAACTTATTACAAAGAATGAGCCTGTATTAATAATAACTGATTTCAAGCTACTATAAATTCCTAAATTTTTCTGCTTAGATTTCTCTCTTTTCACCATTCTTCCCCTATTCCACCACATTATCTCCATCTACTGTTGTCATTGTTAAGACTACTCCAGATGGTTGCGGATCAAATGAAATATTATTTAGCCCATTAGCTGTCCTTACACGGGCATATTTTAAATTTGCACTCCAGACAGTATTATTTCCTTCAATATTATTAATCTCATAATCGCTCTTAAAGACAGCATGATCTAAGGTGAAATTACCAGCCTTTAAGTTTGCACTTCCACCATCAATAGTTACGTCAGTTAAATTCATGTCTCCATCGGTAACATTCAATGAAATTTGCGATAAGGTAGATCCAGATACTTTAATTTCTCCGTCATATGTAGCCAGCTTCCCATCAGCTAAATCACTGTTTCTCACGGTCACATTACCATCTGTTGATTCAAGAAGGGCTTCAGCAATTGCAACACGTCTTACTCTAACTCTTCCCTCAGTCGATTTAAGATATGCTTTTTCCACTTTGGTATCGACGATTTCAATATCACCACTATTAGTTTGAACATCAAGCCTATCTAAAGTTACATCTGCTGGTACAAGAACTTTAAGATGAGCTTCACCATTGTCAATTAAATTAATTCTTTGCTTAAGCTGTAACTTTCCATTTTCCAATTGAACAATAGGTAAGTAGTGCCGTTTACCCATAAAGTTAACTGCAAAACGTTCTCCTTGTTCAACTGTTACATCCCCGCTACTTAATTTTATTTTCAATTCGTTGAATTCTTCGTCGCTTATCTTTACCCTAACAATCTCATCTTTTTTATTTTCTTTAGAAAAAAGCTTTTCAAAGTTCATATC
>DBFNNF010000040.1:0-4084 GCA_048407585.1 Lactobacillus johnsonii
TAGCAGCGTGGTTAGTATTTAATTTATTTGTAGATGGCTTAACGGTTATGGAAAAACAGTGGGCAATTATGATTGGAAATTTTATTCTAATGTATGCTATTGCATATGGAACTTACTTTTTTCACTTGTGGAATGAAGTGAGACAAATCAATATTCAATTGAAGAAAAATAAAGAGTAAAAACATGGCTAGAAAATAAAGACGGTGCTAATACGTCTAAATAGAGAATGAAATTTTAAGTTGCAATTTTAGACTAAAGTAAAATTTGATTAGTTTTTAAGAACTCATAGTAGATGAGTTCTTTTTATTATGCATGAAATATCTTTAAAAAAATTGAGAGATCATTATAATAAAAAAACTAGATACTAACTGGAGGAATAGAATGAAGGATTTTACTTTGTCACATAAAAGATGGCAACAAATTTTTGATGTGCAATTATTAATTGCACTTATCTGGATGCTTTTAGAGGTTATTTTCCAAAATAAAAATAGTTTAGGAAATTTAATCCAAGGAGCTTTTTTTATAATTGTTCTTGGACTTAATTTCTATAGTCAAAGGGTAAATAGCCAGAATGGGGTAATCTTTGAAATTGTAAGATGGCTAAATTTATTTGGCCTAAGTACTTTATTCCCAAGCGTGTGGGTAGAAATAGGTAATTACTTCTTAAAGAATATCCCTCGGCTAGAAATTCTATGGGTTCTTTTACTCTGGATGAGCTATTTAGTTTTGCTGTTACCTCTAGCAGTCTTATTTGTGGGTAGCTTGAAGAATTGGTTTTTACGTTTAATAGGAGTCAGTCTTCTAGGAACACAGTATGGACCTGATTCTTTGTTAAAGATCAGCAAGAATTTACCGTGGCTGCATTCAATTACTAGCCAAGGAGTAATTGCAGCGTTTGCTCTATTAATTTTAGCTTGTTTTTTAGGAAAAGAGTGGGGATTTCATTTTAATCCTAATTTGAAGTTTATAAAAAGTAGAAATTTTCAATATTCAGTTTTGATATTACTTTTCCTATTTACATTTATTGACGTGTTTTACAATGCATTTATCAGCTATGATAAGCAAATTTGGACTGCATTTTTTAGATATTCAATCAATTTGCAGAAGAGATATTTTACTATTGCTAGTTTTACATCTGCTCTAGAGCCTGGGGTACTAGAAGAAACTGAAAGATATTTGGCTATTATAATTTTACTTGCTGGCTTTAAGCGATATCGTAGTTGGCGTGTACCAATAGCTATCTATGGTTCTGCGCTTCTTTTTGGATTATCTCACCTAGGAAATGTTGGGTGGAATGGTGAAACCTTTGAAGCTACAATTGCTCAAGTAATTGGAGTAATGGGAAGTGGTTTTTTATGGGCTGTGCTTTATCTTTATAGTGGGAAACTTTGGATACCAATGATTTTTCATTTCTTGATGGATTATCTTGCAAACCTACAGAGTGGTTGGAATTCTGCAGGCTGGCAATTCAATGGCTGGACTACAGATTACATTTCTGAAGTCCTAATGGTTTTAGTTCCATTAGCTGTTACGGTGTGGATGATGTATGGTAAAAGACGAGACGTGTTAGAAGAAAATGCTGACCGATTGATGAATTCACCAGTGGAATTTAATCGAGACTAAAAAATTAATGGTTGCATTTAATTACTTCTTGACGTAAATTAATTAGATGGTATAATTTAGAAGTTGAGAACAAGAAGAAGCTCCCGCTTCTCGCCTAAGTTAATATTACCTCTGGGCTGATCGATAATATCTGTTGATTAAAAGCGGGCGTTAACTTTGCCCGCTTTTTTCTTGTCCTCGAAATTAACGTGGAGGTGAATACTCATACCAAGAAATATGATCTTAAACGAAGATATTCGTGCTCGTGAAGTTCGTTTAATTGGAGTTGATGGCCAACAAGTTGGTGTTGTATCCAAGAATGAAGCTTTACGTAAAGCAGCTGACGCTGACCTTGATTTGGTTTTGCTTTCTCCTAATGCTAAGCCACCTGTTGCTAGAATTATGGACTACGGTAAATTCCGTTTTGAACAACAAAAGAAAGCCAAAGAAAACCGTAAGAATCAAAAGGTTATGGCTGTCAAAGAAATTCGTTTAAGTCCAACAATCGAAGGAAATGACTTTGACACTAAGTTAAAGCATGTTCGTAAATTCTTGACCAAAGGCGCTAAAGTTAGAGTTTCTATTCGCTTTAGAGGCCGGGCAATTACTCACAAGGAGTTAGGTAAACAGGTCTTAGAAAAGATGGCTGACGAAGCTAGTGACTTATCTAATGTAGTTACTAAGCCAAAGATGGAAGGCCGTTCAATGTTCTTAATGCTTGCTCCATTAAGTGAGAAAGATAAAAAGAAAAAGTAGTTAATTGGAGGAATAGATATGCCAAAGCAAAAAACACACCGCGCTTCAGCAAAGCGTTTCAAGAGAACTGCTAATGGTGGTTTAAAGCGTCACCATGCTTACACTGGACACCGTTTCCACGGTAAGACTAAGAAACAACGTCGTCATTTGAGAAAAGCTGCTATGGTTTCAGCAAGTGACTTAAAGCGCATCAAACAGATGCTTTCCCAAATGCGTTAATTATTAGAAGACTTTTTGAGGAGGAATTTTAGATGCCAAGAACTAAAGGTGGAACTGTAACACGCGCTCGTCGTAAGAAGATCATGAAGTTAGCCAAGGGTTACCGTGGCTCAAAACACTTACAATTTAAAGCAGCAAGTACTCAAGTATTTGTTTCTCGTAAATATGCTTTCCGTGACCGTAAGAAGCGTAAGAGCGAATTCAGAAAATTATGGATTGCTCGTATCAACGCTGCTGCAAGACAAAATGGTCTTTCATACTCTAAGTTAATGCACGGCTTAAAGGTAGCTGGTATTGACATGAACCGTAAGATGTTAGCTGACATTGCTTACAACGATGAAAAAGCTTTTGCTGATTTAGCAGATGCTGCTAAGAAAGCTTTGAACTAAGAATATTAAAAATGCTCCGCATATGCGGAGCATTTTTTTCTCAAATTTAATTGAATATAGCTAGTAAACGATTTTTTTCTTGATCAGAAGCAAAAGCAGCATTAATAGAATTTAATAGTAATTGATGTTCCTCTACTTCTGTAAGGTTAGTTTTTGATTCAAGTAATTTAAATTCTTTAGGTAAATTAGTATTTGAAACAGTCATGTTGTCACAATTTAGGGTTGCTTTTATTCTTTTTGAAAGAAGTGTTTTTAGGGGATAAGAATCAATATTCTTAAATACTTTGGTATTGAGGTTAGAAGTAGCACAACACTCCAGAGTTATGTTGTGGTCGACTAAATATTTAACCATTTGATTGCTTTCTAAACAACGAATTCCGTGACCAATTCTCTTAGTACCTAAATCTAGGGCTTCTTGCATTGAGTCGGGACCAGCTGCTTCTCCGGCATGAATTGTAAATGGAATATGCAGTGCTTTTGCGTCGTTAAAAAAGGAGCTGAAAGCTTTATTTGGAATTGGACCTTCCGGACCAGCCAAGTCGATTCCGACAACATGCTGTTGATTATATTTGGCGGCTAGTTTAACTGTTAAGTTATTTTCATGTTCTCTATTTGGCAAACGCATGAGGCAAAGAATTAAATTAGCATGTAGAGGATAAGAATTATCTTGTTGCTCATCCTGCCACTTATAAAATTTTTCCAATCCTGCAATACAGGCTCTAACTGCTCCTTCTTGAGTAAGATTTTTTTGAGTGTGAAGCTGAGGAGCAAATCGAATTTCTGAATAAACTAATCCTTGGGAGCGTAGACTTTTTAAAAGATCAAAAATGGCAACTTCTAAATCTTTCTTTGTTTGCAAAAATAATAAAGGAAAATCGAATTTAGTTAAATATTCTTGTAAATTAGCACATTTTTTAGAAACGGAGAGCTTTTCTTTGAGTTGTGTTTCAGTTAAACTTGGAAAGTTATGAGCTTTCATTAATTTTTTAACAGTAGGGTATGGCAAAGAACCATCTAAGTGTAGATGGAGATCAATAAAGTTTTTCATAATTTAACTCCTTTATGTAATACGGTGGAAATATAAATTGTTATCATTTTACCATCTTTTATTCTAAAGA
>DBFNNF010000041.1:0-3535 GCA_048407585.1 Lactobacillus johnsonii
ACGGCGAAGTCAAAGACGTCTTCGTCCATATTACCCAACTCGAAAAAATCGGTATCAGAAAACTCTTCGACGGCCAGCGCGTCTCCTTCGATATCTATGATGATCGCGGGCGTATCGCCGCTGGTAATCTTAAATTGTTGTGATTTCTAATTGTATAACCATATGTTGACAAGAAAACCTGACGTTTAACCGCGGCAGGTTTTTCTTTTAATTTGCGATTTACTTTGGTATATTCGAGAGAACAGGAGGTTTGTTATGAAAAAAATTGCGAGTTTTATGGTTAATCATCTTAAACTTGTTCCGGGTCTTTATGTTTCTCGGAAGGACAAGTTCGGAACGGAATTTATTACAACATTTGACATAAGAATGACCAGTCCGAATGATGAGCCGGTTATGAATACAGCAGAGGTACATACGATAGAACATCTCGGCGCAACCTTTTTGCGCAATCATCCCGAATTTGCGGAAAAGACGGTTTATTTTGGTCCAATGGGCTGCCGGACGGGGTTTTACCTGCTTTTGGCGGGAGACTACAGTTCCGAAGATATTTTGCCGTTGATTAAGGAGATGTTTGAATTTATTCGTGACTTTCAGGGAGAGGTTCCGGGAGCATCGCCGCGAGATTGCGGAAATTGTCTGGATATGAATTTGCCGATGGCAAAATACCTGGCCGGAAAGTATCTGACGGAAGTTATTGAAAATATTGCTGCGTTCAGATTGACGTATCCGGCATAGCTGCTGTTTGAAAAAACTTTTGCTGTCAGCCCTAACGAAAATTATAGCCATTGAATTGGGGCTGGAAGAACCTATTTAAATAACCGGAGGAGCTTATGGAGTGGGAAACAAAACATAAGATTGCCGCGGTTGCCGTGTTGACTGTTGTTGCAACGGCACTCGTATTGTTTAATTAGGGGAGAGAAGAAATGGTTTGGTGGCATTGGCTCATCATATTGGTTTTCGTTTTTGCAATTGTGATTTCCATGTTTTTTTAATTTTTTAGCTTGACAATAGTGTGGAAAAGGCGTATTTATGCACTGTCTTGCAAGAGACAGCGTTTATCGCGGGGTGGAGCAGCCCGGTAGCTCGTCAGGCTCATAACCTGAAGGCCGCAGGTTCAAATCCTGCCCCCGCAACCAGTTGGAAAAGAGGAAGTTTATACTTCCTCTTTTTTTGTTTTTCCAATACCTTGAAAAGTTAAAGAAACTGCGGGATTCATTTTTTATTTTGATGGTCGTACCCTATTCTCCAGTATCTTTATTTTTTTGCCAAAATCGGTTCAAAACACCCCAAATATATACTTTTTTGAAGGTCTGAACAGCCCAAACAACGCCCTTCAATAGATTACCATGTTTTTATTGTTTCCACAGGCGCTTTTGGGCCCACCTTCCTCTTTTGGTTCTCTTTGTATAAGAGGCAATTATATTGATACAAATATTTTTCTTGTAATTTCAATCTGATGCGCTTTTTTGAAAATTTTTGGAAACGGTTTTTGATTTTATACGGGTGATACTGTCGGAGGTTCAAAATGACAGACATTCAAAAAATCATACAACTTTTACTGCCAGAACTTTTGGCTTTGATTGATGGAAAAAATAGTCCGGATTTGCCGCAGAAAGGACTGGATAACAAGAGAATAAAGAGCATTCATGTTGTTGAGAAAGGAGTTGAAAATGGTGGAAACTGATGTTTTACGGCTCAACGATATGAGTGTTGGCGAGTTAAAAGAAATGTGGCGGCAATATTTTGACAGCGAGCCGATTTGGAAAACCAAGCGTTTTTATATTCCCAGACTTGCCTATCGAATGCAAGAACTTGCCTATGGCGGCGTTCCGGAACATATTAAAAGCCTATTGCTTGGCAAAACGGTTTTGAAACACGCCGAGGACAACGATGGCACGTGCCTTCCTCCGGTTGGAACCCGTCTGGTTAAGACCTACCGCGGAAAAGAATATAATGTTATTGTTTCTGCCGCCGGCTTTCAATTTGAGGGGATTTATTACAAAAGTCTGTCCGCGGTTGCTTTAAAAATCACGGGCAAACGAATTTCCGGACGCTTTTTCTTTGGATTGGGAGAGAATAAATGAAAAGCATACGATGTGCTGTTTATACCCGAAAATCAACGGAAGATGGTCTTGAAAAAGAATTTAACACGCTGGAAGCGCAACGGGAATCCGGAGAAAACTACATTAAAAGCCAGGCTTATCAAGGATGGGAAATCATCCCCACCCATTATGACGATGGCGGTTTTTCTGGCGGCACATTGAAACGTCCGGCTTTGCAACAGCTTTTAAAGGATGTTGAGGCTGGAATGGTTGATATGATTGTTGTTTATAAAATCGATAGGCTGACACGTTCGCTGATTGATTTTTCAAAACTTGTTGAAATTTTTGACCGCAATCAATGTTCTTTTGTGTCAGTGACGCAGAATTTTAACACTTATGATTCCATGGGGCGCCTGACGCTGAATGTTTTACTTTCTTTTGCGCAATTTGAGCGGGAGGTTATTACCGAGCGCATCCGGGATAAAGTGGACGCTTCCAAAAAGAAAGGCATGTGGATGGGAGGAGTTTTGCCGCTTGGTTACGTTTCCGTAAACAAAAAATTGGAGATTATTCCGGAAGAAGCGAAAATTGTGCGTTTAGCTTTTGAAAAATATCTGATTTTTCGTTCAGAAATTGCGGTGGCGGAATGGCTCAACAACAATGGTTACACCACATTAAGCAAGGGAAATGGTAAATTTACCCATATGCGCGTGAGCAGCATGCTGAAAAACGTGCTTTATATCGGCAAAGTTCCTCATAAAGACAAGGTTTACAACGGTCAGCATCACGCAATCATTTCACAGGAATTATTTGATGAAGTTCAAAAAATCAAAAGTAAGAACCGCGTTGGCAGGCTTGCACCATCTCGTTTTGTTGAACATGCTCTGCTTAAAGGCCTCATTTATTGCGACTGTTGCCAGGCGGCGATGATTTCCACAAAATCAAATAAAAAGAACAAAGTTTACGAATATTACACCTCTTTCCGCGCGGTTAAGGAAGGCTTTAATAATTGCAAGATAGGAAGCATTCCCGCCGGCGAGATGGATAATTTCGTATTGCGGCAAATCGCAGGCATTATCAAATCGCCTAAAATCCTTTCCGGATTGATAGAACAGGCAAAAATCATACGTCCTGATATTAAAGATGTGCAAATTATTTCAAAATTACAGGATGGTGATGATTTCATTCAGAGATTGTCTTCTATTACTTTACGCCAACTATTGATTATGTTTGTCCAAAAAATCCGCGTGGATGTTGATCGTATCAAAATTATGTATACAGAACTGGCCGTCAGTTTGATGGACGATAAAATGAAAGACGACTTGTTTCCCAATAATATTAACGGTGAAAGAAACGAGATTTTATACCGCGTCTGCTTACGCCGGAAACGCGGCTCACTAAAGATATTCGCTCCCGAGAAATATAAACCTGACGAAAATAATCCATTATATTTGGCATTGATAAAAGCTTTTGTTTGGCAGGATAAAATGAAA
>DBFNNF010000042.1:0-2151 GCA_048407585.1 Lactobacillus johnsonii
GACCAATTTGGTCTGCTATTGTATTCAATGTGCATAAGCACAAGTAGTGAATAGATTTTTAAGGACTATACCAATTATAATATTGGGCTATAGTTCTTTAGAATAGGTGTGTACAATGAGTAAAACTATTACTGCAGAAGATATTAAAAAGAGTGTTAAAGATAACGATGTTCGTTTTCTAAGATTAGCCTTTACCGATATTAACGGAACATCTAAAGCCGTTGAAGTTCCAACTAGCCAATTAGATAAAGTTTTAACGAATGATATTCGTTTTGACGGTTCTTCAATTGATGGCTTTGTTCGTCTAGAAGAAAGTGACATGGTTTTATACCCAGACTTTTCTACTTGGGCAGTTTTGCCTTGGGGAGATGAAAAGGGTGGAAAGATCGGTCGCTTAGTATGTTCAGTTCACAAGACAAATGGTGAACCTTTCGAAGGTGATCCAAGAAACAACTTGAAGCGTGTCCTTAAAGAAATGAAAGAAATGGGCTTTACTGATTTTGATATTGGTTTTGAAGCAGAATTTCATTTATTTAAGTTAGGTGAAGATGGTAACTGGACTACTGAAGTTCCTGACCATGCTTCATACTTTGATATGACTTCTGACGATGCTGGTGCAAGATGTCGTCGCGATATTGTTGAAACATTAGAAAGCATTGGTTTTGAAGTTGAAGCTGCTCATCACGAAGTAGGTGATGGTCAACAAGAAATTGACTTTAGATTTGATGATGCTTTAACTACTGCTGACCGTGTTCAAACATTTAAGATGGTTGTTCGTGAAGTAGCAAGAAAGCATGGTTTGTATGCTACATTCATGGCTAAGCCTGTAGAAGGTCAAGCTGGAAACGGAATGCACACTAATATGTCTTTATTTAAAGATGGTAAAAACGTATTCTATGATAAAGATGGTGAATTCCACTTATCAGATACAGCTCTCTATTTCTTAAACGGAATTTTGGAACATGCCCGTGCAATTACAGCAATTGGTAATCCAACTGTTAACTCATATAAGCGTCTAATTCCTGGTTTTGAAGCTCCTGTTTACATTTCTTGGGCTTCTAAGAACCGTTCACCACTTGTTCGTATTCCAGATGCTGAAGAAATTAACACTCGTCTAGAAATGCGTTCAGCTGATCCAACTGCTAATCCATATCTTCTCCTTGCAGCTTGTTTAACTGCTGGATTAAATGGTATTAAAGACGCTAAGAAGCCAATGGCTCCTATTACTTCTAATGTTTTTGAAATGTCTGAAGAAGAAAGAGCTAAGCGAGGTATTAAACCACTTCCATCTACTTTGCATAATGCTGTAAAAGCTTTTAAGGCTGACCCACTAATTCAAGAAGCTTTAGGTGAACACTTGACTCAAAGCTTTATTGATTCTAAGAACCTTGAATGGTCTAAATACACTCAATCAGTTTCCGATTGGGAAAGAGACCGTTACATGGGTTATTAATTAAGTAAGATAAACTAATAAGCCAGTTGATTTATTCAACTGGCTTTTTTTCTTAAACTAAAAATGTGATAAAGTTAAAGTGATATTGCTAGATAGGAGCTAAAAAATTGAAACAGAAGCAATCAATTTATACTAAAGACGTTATTCTGGTTATGGCCGCGTCTTTCTTTTTCATGTTTTCAGTAATGTTTGTGACACCCTTGATTAATGGGTATGCAATCAGTTTAGGTGCTAGTGCGGTATTTGCCGGTGTGATAACGGGGATTATGAGTGTAGTTTCAATGTTCTTAAGACCAGTAGCTGGTAATTTAACTGACCGTTTTTCAAAGTATAGTTTGTCCTTTATTGGAGGAGTATTAATTTTAATTGGGGTGGCAGGTTATTGTTTCTCTCCATCAGGAAATTGGCTCTTAATTTTTAGGTTAATTAATGGTACTGGTTTTGTGCTCGCAACAGTTTGTATGACTACGTGGTTAGCATTTCTGGTTCCTCGGAGTCATGTTGGAGAAGCAATGGGATTTTATGGGTTGATGAATGCTTTAGCCATGGCTCTTGCACCAGCTTTAGCTATTAACTTGTATAAAATAATTGGCTATAAGTCAGCTCTTTGGCTCGCTGTACTTGCGGCACTATTAATGATTGTTTCTATTCAATTTGTTGGAAACCATGCTAAGCCTAAAATTACTAATAATAAAAAA
>DBFNNF010000043.1:0-2278 GCA_048407585.1 Lactobacillus johnsonii
ACTATGAAAATATTAAAGCTAATTTAAATAAGGCTAAAAATAAAGATGAAGCTAAAATTAGTCAGATAGATTATTTGATTGAAATGATTGAGGAAGTACTAAAATGACAAAAGTAGCAGATATTGTAGCTCGCTTAAAAAAAGACTTTCCTGAAGAAATTGCTTCTGAAGGTGATCCAGTTGGGATGCAAATCGGATCAATGGATGCAGATGTTACCAAGGTAATGACTACCTTAGACGTTCGACCGCAAGTAGTAGATGAAGCAATTGAAAAAGGTGTTGACCTCATCATTAGCCACCATCCAGTGATGTTTAGACCAGCTAAGAATCTTGATTTTGCTGATCCTCAAAATGCAATGTACGGTAAGTTAATTGCTAATGGAATTACGGTATATTCAATTCATACCAATTCTGACAAGGCTCAAAACGGCTCAGCAGATTGGCAAGCTGAAGAATTAGGCTTAGAAGAGGTTGAGCCTTTTGCCTTTGATACTGATGGAATTGCGATTGGTAGAAAGGGTAAACTACCTAAGAAAATGACAGCTAAGGAATTTGCTTATTATGTTAAAGACAAGATGCAAATTCCAATGGCAAGACTGATTACTGCCGATAATGATAGGTTAATCTCAACTGTAGCCTTTATTTGCGGAGATGGCGGTAAGTTCTGGCGTCAAGCTCTAGTTGATGGAGTTGATGCCTTTATAACCGGAGATGTATACTATCACGTTGGTCATGATATGATCTCTTCAGGCTTAACAGTAGTTGATCCAGGACATTATACGGAGAAACTTTTTAAATATAAGGTTGGGGACCGACTTGAAAAGTGGAATCAGGATTATAATTGGAATGTACCTGTAGTAATTTCAGAGGTATCAACTAATCCATTTCAAGATTTATTTTAGGAGGACAAAAATGGCCGAATATCCAAATTTACTACCTAGATTTTTAAAATACGTTAAGGTGAATTCACGCTCTGATGAACATTCAGATCGTTTCCCATCAACTGAAAGAGAAGAGAATTTTCAAAAAAATGTAATCATGAAAGACTTAGAAGAACTAGGTCTTAAAGATGTTCACTATAATCAAAAAAGTGGATGTGTAATTGCGACTATTCCTTCAAATATTGATTATGAAGTACCTACTTTTGGTTTGTTAGCTCACTGTGATACAGCAGACTTTAATTCGGTTGATGTTAAGCCGCAAATTACTGAAAACTATGATGGTGAATCTAAGATCCAATTGGGAGACACTGAATTTTATTTAGACCCAGAGGTTTTCCCTCATTTAAAGAACTATAAGGGTCAAACTATTATTTCTGCTTCTGGTGATACTTTACTTGGTGGAGACGATAAGTGTGGTATTTCTGAATTAATGACTTTTGCAGAATACTTGATGGAGCATCCCGAAGAAAAGCACGGCGAAATTAAGTTGGCATTTACTCCCGATGAAGAAATTGGAACTGGTGCAGAGCACTTTGATGTTGAAGAATTTGGTGCGGATTTTGCTTATACTGTTGATGGTGAAGCACCAGGAAAACTCGACTGGGGTACTTTTTCAGCAGCGCAATTTGGCTTAGATATTCAAGGCGTTAATGTACACCCAGCTGTTGCTAAGGGCCAAATGATTAATGCCATTCAAGTTGGTATTGATTTCCATAATCAATTGCCTGAACATGATCGTCCAGAACATACTGAAGGTCGTGAAGGTTTCTTCCACTTGATGAATTTTGATGGAACAGTCGATTCAGCACATATGGACTACATCATTCGTGACTTTGAACGTGATGGTCTTGAAAAGAGAAAGAATCTAGTTAAAGACATCGTTAAGAAGATGAATGACGAGTTTGGTACTGAAAGAATTAAGCTGAAAATGTGGGATCAATATTACAACATGGCTGATGAATTAGAAAAGCACATGGAGATTGTTGATTTAGCTAGGGATGCTTACAAGGCTGAAGGTCTTACTGTTAATGAAGATCCAGTTCGTGGGGGAACAGACGGTTCGCAATTAACTTATATGGGTCTACCTTGTCCAAATCTTTTTGCTGGTGAAGAAAATATGCATGGACGCTACGAATACACTGTATTAGAAAGTATGTGGAAAGCAGTAGACGTCTTGCGTAAGATTAATCAATTAAACGTTGAGAGAAATAAGAAGTAAATAAGTGAAACAATTTTTAAGTGATTTTGATTAAATTTTATATTTTCGATGGTTGCTTGAATGGCTAAAAATACTTATTTATCAATGATCTTAAATTAATTAAAAATTAAAAATAGTTT
>DBFNNF010000044.1:0-4551 GCA_048407585.1 Lactobacillus johnsonii
GTAAGTATTTAGGTTTAGATGAAGATGGTTTCGATGATGAACCAATAACTATAAAGAAAGTGCATTCTGATAAGGAAAAATAACTATTTAAACTGTGCTTTTAAAGATACACTGAATAAATGGTTATATCGGTACTTGTTAAAAGGCGTGAAAAGTTACCTCACTGATGACCGTAGTTATAACTACACTCATAAAAAGATGTGCGTAACTACAGTTACGCTTGTTAAAAAAGACCAGCGTAGTTATAGTTACGCTGGTCAAAAAAGTGATGTTTGTATCCGAAAAAAACATGCACCCCTTAATTGATATGTTTATAGCATTAATAAACAACCGTATTTACAAATACCCTTGTTAATTAACATCTGCAGTTACAACTTCATTTGTTAAAACGATGTCACTTATAAGTTACCTCATTAACTTTTAGGGTGTCGGGATTGTCATTATCCCCTTTTGTATGGTCAAGTTTAGTCAGGTTTTACAACATCCCTTATATGGAAAATAGAACCTGAAAAAAACCTGAACACGTTAGCAAAAGTTAGCATTCAAGGGATGCACCTAGATTAATAAGTACGTTATCAAAAGCTATCATTGTTCTAAAAAAATACTAGGAATTACTAGGGTTTTCCAAAAGTAGCTAAGATATTGCATCCCTAAAGCCTTAATTTACTTATTTTTTTGAACTTGGTTTTGTATGCAACCTTGATAAAAAAGTACGCACCTAAAATAAAAAGTGTTGCATACTTTTACAACCGTGCAAGATGTACGCTTGTTAGTTGAATATTTAACAGATGTAACCATAATTACACTCTTAGGTGTAAATGTTACCTAAAGTTCTATTAGTCTACTTTTTGGACGTGCGTACCTCTGGGTACGGTCGTACAACCTGAAAAAACCTGAACGATGTTAGCAAAAGTTAGCATTTAGTAATTTTAACCAATCCAAAAATGGATGCGTCAGAACTTGACAAAACTTGACAATTTTCTTGTTAAAAACATGTTTCAAATATTAGTAACTGCTATTGCTAATGTTTGTGTTAAAAGCCTTTGATTAGCACATTTACGCTTGTAGCAAAAGATAAGGGTGGTAAACATGAAAAGAAACAAGGATATAAGCGAGTACAAAACACCTAGCGGTCAAGTTCGTTATAAGTTTAAGATTTATGTAGGCAAGGACGAAGAAACAGGAAATAGCATACAAGCACGAAAGCAAGGCTTTAAAAACTATGATGATGCCTTAAAGTCTTACTTTGAAATTAAAGACAAAATAGCAAAGGGAACTTATACAGGTAAAGAAAACAAGAAACATAAATTTAAAAAGATTTATAAGATGTGGCTTGCTAATTATGAGTTAACGGTAAAGCCTACTACTTTGCTGAATACTAAAGCTTGTTTTAAAAATCATATTTTGCCTGTATTAGGCGAGTTATACGTTGAAAAGATAACTACATTTAGATGCCAGAAAGCTCTTAACAAGTGGTTTAATGACTTGCCAAAAATGTATAAGAAGGTCTATAGCTTGTCTTCTAAAGTTTTGGATTATGCCGTTAATAATGACTTAATTGTTAAAAATCCAATGAAAAGGGTAATTAAACCCAAAATGCAAAAAGATAAGCAAGAGTTTACTAATTTTTACTCAAAAGAAGAATTAAATAAATACTTAAACGCTTGTAAGCAAAAGAAAAATCCTAGAGTGTATTTATTCTTTAGACTTTTGGCTTATACAGGGATGCGAAAAGGCGAGGCGTTAGCATTGAAGTGGAGTGATGTGGATTTTGAAAATGAAACAATAAGCATTAATAAAACTTTATCTTTAGGAGCGCATAACTCTTTAGTGATTGGGACGCCTAAAACAAAAGCAAGTAATCGAACTATACAAGTAGATGAACAGACTATTTATTACTTGCAAGAATGGAGAAAAAAGCAACGTAAAGAGTTGTTTAAGGTGGGCTTTAATGCTCTAACAGATGACCAGTTACTTTTTAGCAACGGCAATAATCAGTTAATAAGACCGTGGTTAGTTCAATATTGGAATAAAACAATAGCAAAAGACGCAGGACTTAAACATATTACTGTCCACGGTTTTCGCCATACTCACGCCTCTTTATTATTTGAGGCTGGGACACCAATGCAGGACGTAAAAGAACGTTTAGGGCATTCAGATATCACAACAACAATGAATGTATATACTCACGTCACTAAATCCGAAAAGAAGAAAACTGCTGAAAAGTTTGCTAAATTTATGGAGGGGTAGGGAGTACTAAGAACAAAATCAGGAGCAATATTATTTTTTTATTGTTTGAAAGTAGTCTAAAGCGTTGATATATCAATAATCAGAAAAAGATTAGCACTCTGATGATAAAAGTGCTAATTTTTGCGTCTAAATACTTGCTTTTCTTTTATAAACAATGTACTATCGTAATTGTAAGTTAGCACTTATAATATATGAGTGCTAAGTAATATAATTATAGATTTAAATTATGTACAGGAGGGACTAACGTGTTACAACCAATCGGTGATCGCGTGATCGTTAAAGTAAAAGACGAAGAAGAAGAAAAAGTTGGAGGCATTGTCCTGGCTTCTAACGCTAAAGAAAAGCCTCAAATGGGCGAAATTATTGCCGTAGGAAATGGTAAGCGCAACGCAAATGGCGACTTAATTCCTATGTCAGTTGCAAAAGGTGAAACTGTATTCTTTGATAAATACTCTGGCACTAACTTGAAGTACGAAGGCGAAAAGTACTTAGTTCTTCGTGAAAGCGACTTATTAGCTGTCGTTAAGTAATAAAATTTGAAATAAAAGGTGGCATATAATATGGCTAAAGAGATTAAATTTTCTGAAAATGCAAGACACTCATTATTAAAAGGTGTTGATAAATTAGCAGATACTGTTAAGACAACTTTAGGACCTAAGGGTAGAAATGTTGTTTTGGAAAAGAGTTATGGTGCTCCTGACATTACTAACGATGGTGTTACTATCGCCAAGAGTATTGAATTAGAAAACCATTTTGAAAACATGGGTGCAAAGCTTGTTTCTGAAGCTGCACAAAAGACTAACGACATTGCTGGTGACGGTACTACTACCGCTACTGTTTTAACTCAAGCAATCGTTCGTGAAGGTATGAAGAACGTTACTGCTGGTGCAAACCCTGTTGGTATTCGTCGCGGTATTGAAACTGCTACTAAGGCAGCTGTTGACGAATTACACAAGATTAGCCACAAGGTAAGTACTAAAGACGAAATTGCTCAAGTTGCTTCTGTTTCATCAGCTTCAACTGAAGTTGGTAACTTAATCGCTGACGCAATGGAAAAAGTTGGTCACGATGGTGTTATTACTATCGAAGAATCAAAGGGTATTGATACTGAACTTTCAGTAGTTGAAGGTATGCAATTCGATCGTGGTTACTTATCACAATACATGGTAACTGACAACGACAAGATGGAAGCAGACTTAGACAACCCTTACATTTTGATTACTGACAAGAAGATTTCTAACATTCAAGATATCTTGCCATTATTACAAGAAATCGTTCAACAAGGTAAGAGCTTATTAATCATTGCTGATGATGTTGATGGTGAAGCTCTTCCAACTCTTGTTTTGAACAAGATCCGTGGTACTTTCAACGTTGTTGCTGTTAAGGCTCCTGGCTTTGGTGACCGTCGTAAGGCAATGCTTGAAGATATCGCTATCTTAACTGGTGGTACTGTAATTTCTTCAGACTTAGGTCTTGAATTAAAGGACACTAAGATTGATCAATTAGGTAAGGCTGGCAAGGTTACTGTAACCAAGGATTCAACTACTATTGTTGAAGGTGCTGGTTCTAAGGAAGCTATTGCAGAACGTGTAGATCAAATCAAGAAGCAAATTGCTGACACTACTTCAGACTTTGACCGTGAAAAATTACAAGAACGTCTTGCTAAACTTGCTGGTGGTGTTGCTGTCATCAAGGTTGGTGCTGCTACTGAAACTGAATTGAAGGAAAGAAAGTACAGAATCGAAGACGCTTTGAACGCAACCCGTGCCGCTGTTGAAGAAGGTTACGTTGCTGGTGGTGGTACTGCATTAGTTGATGTTATGAAGTCCATCCAAGGCACTGTTAAGGGTGACAGCGAAGACGCAGAAACTGGTGTTAAGATTGTTATGAAAGCTTTAGGCGCTCCTGTACGTCAAATTGCTGAAAACGCTGGTAAAGATGGTGCTGTTATCTTAGACCACTTAGAACATGAAGACCCAGAAGTTGGTTACAATGCTGCAACTAATAAGTGGGAAAACATGGTTAAGGCTGGTATTATCGACCCAACTAAGGTAACTCGTTCAGCACTTCAAAATGCTGCTTCAATTGCTGCCTTGTTATTAACTACTGAAGCTGTTGTTGCTGACGCTCCAGAAGATGACAAGAACCAAGCTCCTGCAGCTCCAAACCCAGGTATGGGTATGGGAATGTAATTTAGAAACTAATTACATTTACTAATTTAATAGATTGATAAAACACTCCATGATTTTTGATGATCATGGAGTGTTTTTGTGTAGTAGAGTATAATATCTTAATAAAAAA
>DBFNNF010000045.1:0-4190 GCA_048407585.1 Lactobacillus johnsonii
TTTAATTTTAATTCGACTAAACTGCTATAAAGTACTGATGTATTAACACTTATTCACTATTATGTTTACCATAAAAAACTTATTTTATGCCCATTTATAATATAAATATTTCCTCCATTCTTTAACATTTATACAAAGACATGCAAAAAAGCAACTCAATTATGAGTTGCTTTTTAATGTTTAAATAATTAAATTTAATTTTCACGTTGACGAGCATCCCCAGCTCTTTGAAGAGCACGACCAACATAGTTAATACTCAAGGAAATAATCAACAACAAAATAGTTGCTGGCATCCATAACCATGGACGTGTAGTAACGTTAACTGGGTCATTAGCAAATCCAATTAAAGTACCAAGGGATGGTGTAGTAGTTGGTAATCCGTATCCCAAGAAGGATAAAGTAGTTTCAATACCAATGTTTCCGGCAATCATCAATACGACATCAATTACCAAAGCTGAAGTAATGTTAGGCAAAACTTCACGGAACATAATTGTTAAGTTAGAAGAACCGGAAGTCTTGGAAGCCAAAACATATTCTCGTTCTCTCTGTGACAAAACAAACGCCCGGAAATATCTGGCAGTTGTTGTCCATCCAAACATTGAAATTAATAATACCAATGTCCAAGCATTGTAGTTAGGAATAACAGTAGTTAAAACAATGATGATTGGGAACATAGGTAAAATCTGGATGAAGTCAACTATACGCATGATAATTGCGTCGGTAACTCCACCAAAGTATCCAGAGAACAAACCAACTAAAAGTCCTATACCTTCACAAAGTACAGTAACAGATAGACCAATTAAAATTGAGTTTCGTCCACCCATCATCAATAACTTCAGAATATCACGACCACCGTCATCAGTACCAAAGACGTGACCAGATTCACCCCAAGCATAATATGCTTCTGCAATATTAATCTCTGTTACTTGACTCTTATTTAAGAATAAAGAACCAACAAAAGTGAATAATAAGATAGCTACAATAATACAGAATGAAACAAAGGCTACCTTATCACGCCAAACCTCACGAGCAATAATCTTAAATCCAGATGGTGGTAGAGAGGTTTTAGCATTTTGATCTTTTTTCGATGTATTTTTATCTTTAGCCATAATTTACTACTCCTCCCTACTTGATCCGAATTCTTGGGTCAATAATACTCATGATAATATCAGATAACAAGTTACCAACTAAAGTTAAGATACCAAATAATAAAATTAAGGCAGTTAAAGTTGAGTAGTCACGTTGACCGATAGAATCAAGGAATAACTTGCCCATACCAGGATAACTGAAGACTGATTCGATAACCATTGAACCAGAAAGTAATCCAGTAATAGTATTACCAAAGAAAGCAGCAATTGGTAAAAGTGAGTTTCTTAAAATATGTTTATTGAAAACAACATTTTCAGGTACACCCTTACTACGTGCAGTTCTTACATAATCTTCAACTTTGTTATCAACAATACCAGTTCTTAAGTATTGAACAATAGTTGTAGTAGAGATTAAAGCACAAAGAATTGACGGTAAAATCAAGTGATAGAATCTACTCCAGAAGTAAGCGAAGGTTCCTGGGTTAACATCTGCACTTACAGAACCAGAAATTGGGAACCAACCTAGAGTAAATCCAAATAGCCAGATACCTAAGATGTAGAAAACAAATGGAGGAACTGCAAATGTAATGTAGTTAAAAATTTGCACTCCGTGATCTTGCCATTCATCTTGGTGACGACCAGCTGTAACACCCAATGGAACTGCAATTAAGTAAGTTAAAACAACAGTCATCAAAGATAACCAGAAAGTGTTAACTGCACGATCCCAAATCAAAGAAGTAACTGGAACTTTTTGAATATATGATTGTCCTAAATCACCATGGAACATATTTCCAAGCCAGCGAGTATATTGCACCCAAACTGGATCGTTCAGTCCATATTCTTGTCTTAATCTTGCAATTTCTTTAGGGTCTGAATTCGGATTAATCATTCCAGTAAATGGGTCACCAGGCATCATTTTAGCCAAAATAAAGACTAGTAAACTCAAGATAAGTAACTGGGGGATCATAATCAGGATTCGACGTAAAACCGTTTTCCACATATCTATTCTCCCTCCTTCAATTCTTGCTCAATCATATCTTTAGGTAAAGCAACGAAATGACGCTCGCCAACTTTTTGTAGTGGTAATACTCGACCATCTTTTTCATACCATTTATCTTGATCTTGCAAGAATTCTTGTTCTACACGTTGACGCTCTTCCTTATGTTTTTCTCTATTTTCAACATCAACAACAGGAATTGCAGAAAGTAGACGCTTTGTATAAATATGCATTGGATTCTTATAAATTTGATCACGTTTACCAATTTCTACAAAACGTCCCCGGTGCATAATAGCAATATCTTCTGACATATGCTTTACAACACCCAAGTCGTGTGAAATGAAGAGGTAGGCAATATTGTATTCTTGTTGAATATGTTTCATAAAATTCAAAACTTGTGCTTGAACAGACAAATCCAAAGCTGAGGTTGGCTCATCTGCTACGATCAACTTCGGTCTAGTAGCCACAGCACGTGCTACCCCAATTCTTTGACGTTGACCACCAGAGAATTCGTGTGGATATTTGTAGATAGCATCACTAGGCATACCAACAATATCTAGGAGTTCTTGAACTCGTTTTCTTTCTTCATCGGTTGTTAAGTTTTCAAAGTTTCTAATAGGTTCAGCAATAATATCTTCAATTCGTTTTCTAGGATTTAAACTCGACATTGAATCCTGAAAAATCATTTGAACATCTTTATTGTAGTTAAGCTTTTTACGATTTGATGCTTTAGTAACATCAACGCCTTTATACAAAATTTGTCCGCTAGTTACTTTTTCTACACCAACAATTGCTTTACCAGTAGTTGATTTACCGGAACCTGATTCTCCAATTAGACCGTAGGTTTCTCCTTCTTTAATTGAAAGATTAATCCCATCAACGGCTTTGACATATCCAGTAACTCTATTCCAAAATCCAGAACGAATTGGATAGTGAACTTTTAAATTTTTTATTTCGATTATTTCATCGGCCATAATTTCCTATCCTTTCTTCTCTTCATCTTGGAAATGGAAGCTTTGCCAGCAAGTACATCTTACAAAATGTCCTGGTTCAACTTCATGAATCTTAGGGTTCTCTTCATGAGCACTAGCTGGAATCCAAGGAATTCTAGCTGCAAATCTATCCCCAGTTCTTGGCATGTTAATCAATGAAGGAACTGTTCCATGAATCACATGTAGGTCTTCACTTTCATCATCTGTTTGTGGCATAGAGTGTAAAAGTGAGCGTGTATATGGATGAAGAGGATTTTCAAAAATTGTTTTAACATCTGCTTTTTCAACAATTTGTCCTGCATACATAACTGCTACTTGATCAGCAGTTTCAGCAACAACACCTAAGTCGTGTGTAATTAAAACAATTCCTGAATGAGATTCTTTTTGAATTTCTTTAAGTAAATCTAAGATTTGTGCCTGAATAGTAACATCCAAAGCGGTAGTTGGTTCATCAGCAATAATAATTTCTGGCTTACATGCAATTGCGATTGCAATTACGACACGTTGACGTAAACCACCAGATAATTCATGTGGGTACATCTCGTACATTTCTTCTGGACGAGGCATTCCAACTTGATTAAAGAGTTCAATTACGCGTGCATGACGAGCTTTTTCATCCATATCAGTATGATAGTAAAGTGTCTCAGCAACTTGATCTCCAACCTTCATTAATGGATTAAGAGATGCTAATGGATCCTGGAAAATCATCCCAATATTATTACCACGAATTTTATTAAACAATGATTCATTTAAGTTAACTAGGTTTAATTCATTGTATAAAATATCGCCAGTTACTTTCGTATTTTTGTGGTCGTACAAACCAATAATGCTTGAAGCAATTGTACTTTTACCACAACCAGATTCTCCAACAACTGCCAAAATCTCATTTCGTTTCAAGGTTAAGTTAATGTCATCAGCGGCATCATAAAACTTACCGTGTAAACGATATGCGGTATGCAAGTGTTCGATATCTAATAAAAGATCACTTTGCTTTTCCAAAGGCCATTCTCCTCTCAAACCTTACGACATTATTAAAAGTCAATTAGATTTTCAATTTAATGTCATTATTATAAACAAAAGATACTGCTATTTCAACAACTTTTATAAAAGTAA
>DBFNNF010000046.1:0-9990 GCA_048407585.1 Lactobacillus johnsonii
CAACAAGCATGCTTATTTCGTTAATACTTAAAAATAGTATTATCCCGACAATTAGATGACTAGTCGGTCTTAAATGACCCTTAACTTTCAAATAAAATATTGATCCAATTATTTCTATTAATAAGATGACTGAACCAATACTCCAAGAAAGATTTTTAAAAACAAAATCAGGCACTTCAGGTACATACCAAACTAGAGAAATAAGTAGAACAATCAAATAAACACACAATAAAAAAGGACGTAATTGTTCACTAAAAGTAACCACAACTCTAATCAGATAAAAGACAAAAGTCAAAACAGAAATAATTAAAATTAGCAAAGTACCTGCTTTGATTGGTAATTGAGCTAAAATATTTAAATTAAGTAATAGTAATACTAAGTTCTTTGCATTAAAGTGTCGATCTAAAAAATATAAAATCCCCATATAAGAGATAATTGTCAATTGATATAAAGCTCCAATTTCTGATAAAGGGAAGATATCAAGATTATTTAGAACCACTGCTAACGCTAAAAAAACTGAAAGAAGACTCAAAGTTTTTTCTAAAAACCATTGATCTAAATCTTCAAGATGAATTGATAAAGCTAATAAGAGTAATATTAATCCATAAGCGGCACTAACAATGAAAAAGCCATTATCACCCTTCCAAATATTGCTACTAAATTCAAAAATTAAAGGTAGAATTCCAATTAAAATTGCTAAAATCTTGCTTTTATGATAATTTTCCACTATTTTCACCTAAAACAAGTTTGTAATAATTTTCGATTGCCACTAATTGGTTTTTCATTGAAAAAGCGTGCATCAGATATGTCTTTTCTTTTTCAGCCATAGCCATGAGATCTGTCTTGCTCTTAGCCATAGCTTGTCTTATTTTTTCACTAATGCTGTCTATATCTCCAATTTTAGCAACAAAACCATACTCTTCATTAGGAATCATTTTCTCAATATCACCAACATCGGTTGACAAAATTGGTACTAAATTATCACTAGCCTCTAATAAGACAAGGGGAAAACTTTCTGAATACGATGTTAAAACTGCCAAATCCATCTTTTGATATAACTTTCTAGTCTCTTGATGGGTCAAAAAGCCATGAAAAGTTACTTGTGAACTAATTCCTAAATCTCGTGCCAATGCTCTTAAATTATTCAATTCACTGCCATCACCTACAATATGCAGCCGAATATTTTGATCATTAAGTTTTTTTATTGCCTTTAAAAGCAAGTCCTGTCCCTTAACTTTTTCAGCTCGACCAACATTAATAATATTGAAATAGGGATGAGCATATTTTTTAGGGACATCCTTATTTTGATGGAAAAAAATCCCATTATAAATTACACAAATTCTTGTTTTCGGAATACCTACTTTTTCAACTAGAAGATTAGAAAAGTTCTGGGTAATTGCAAAGATACCATCTGCTTTTTTTAAAGCCATGATATTTAATTTGGTAAAAATATTCCCAACCATTCCTCGACCTTCAAAATCTTTTAAAGGATCAGAATGAACGGTAATAATCCACTTCGCTTTGATTTGCTTTTTAATCATCGAAACAAATAGATTAGCTCTTGCTCCATGAGTATGGACTATATCAAAATTTCCCTCATTGATAAAGCTAGTAAGACGCTTTAAAACACTCAGGTCGTAACGACTTTGTGCTCCTAAAATTGTTGTTTTAATTTTTGCTTTTTTAGCAGCTTTTGCTACCGGCCCATCTGCTAAAGTTAAAAGCTCAAAATCCGCATTTTGTCTTTTCGCCTCTGTCAACAAATTAACAATATGAGACAGGCCCCCACCTTTTTCTAAACCAGCATTAATATGTAAAACTTTCATGTAATTAATTCTTTCCCTTATTTTCTTTCTTTGATTTTTCAACTTCAACTACAAATTCTGGTAATGCGAGCATGCGCTTAAAGCGCGTTGGATTAGTAATTAAGCGATAGAACCATTCAAGATGCGTTTTTTGAAATGCTTCTGGAGCACGTTTGACTACGCCAGAAAAAACATCAAAACTTCCGCCAACTCCCATCATAAGTGCAGGCACTTGTGCTTGACGTAGAATGGAAATCAACTCTTCTTGTCTTGGAAAACCAATTGCTGCAAAAACCAAATCAGGATTTGATTCTTCAATTCTTTTAGCTACCGTCTTTAGATCATCCTTAAAATAGCCATCCTCTGCTCCAACTAATTCAATTCCTGGATAATCACGAGCAATTTTTTCTTTAGTAATTCGCATTACTTCAGGCTTTGCACCAATTAAATACACCCGCAATTTTCTTAAGTTTCCTACCTGGAGCAGCCAAGTAAATAGATCATACCCTGTTACTCGTTCTTTAAGCGGTTTTTTTAACATTTTCCCACCTAAGACAATTCCAATTCCATCAGGTGTAATCAAATCCGCATTCTTGGTAATAAGGTTCATAAATTTTGGATCTTTATTAGCTGCCATTACAATTTCGGGATTAGCTGTTACTACCATGGTTGATAACTTATTATTTAACCTACTAATCAATCTATCTTTAAATTCTTCTAAAGAATAGTTATCAAATTCAATTCCTAAAATATTAACTTTACTCATTTTCTACTTTCAACCATTTCTATGTGAAGTAATATCTCTATTTATTATTTTAACAAAAAAGTACTTGAAACTTTTTCAATATAAAAGTTTCACTTTTTTCTACTTCTGCTAGAATAGTAACTATTATAAGGGAGTATTTATTATGAAAAAAATTATTACCTACGGAACCTTTGATCTACTGCATTATGGTCACATTCGTCTTCTAAAAAGAGCTCGAGCCTTAGGAGATTATTTAATCGTAGGTCTATCAACAGACGAATTTAATGAATTTAGCAAACATAAGCAAGCCTATAATAGCTATGCTGAAAGAAAATATATTCTAGAAGCAATTAGATATGTAGATAAAGTTATTCCAGAAGAAAACTGGGATCAAAAAATTAATGATGTACAAAAATATGATATTGATACTTTCGTAATGGGTAATGACTGGGAAGGAAAATTCGATTTTCTAAAGCCTTATTGTAAAGTTGAATACCTTGAAAGAACTCCTGGAATTTCTACGACACAAATCAAAAACGACTTAAAATAAAAAATGCATAATGTAGTCCATATCAAACGTTAAACTGCATTATGCATTTTTTATTTTTCAAATGTAAATTCAAATCTTTCGGCCACATATGATGCACGAACATATTCAAAAGGATAATGATTACTGAGTTCAGTAACCTGGCGTCTAGTTACTAATGGTTCACCCTTTTTAACGGACAATAAGCGCGCTTCATTTTCATTAGCAACAGCCGCACCAATATTTTCTACAACGCTCCCAATCTTATAGCCACCCTTTTCTTCAAGAGTTTGATATAAACTACTTGAAATTTCATCTTTAGAAAAACGGGAAACTAATTCATAAGGAATTGTAGCCACTTCATAACAAATCGGCACATTATCTGCAAAACGAACACGTTCCATTCTTAATACGTTATCTGTATCTTGAATTTTTAGCTTTTCTTTTTCAGATAACGATGGCTTCGTTATACGATAAGATAGTAATTTACTAGAAGGAACTTGACCATTGGAACGAGTTATGTCAGTAAAACTCATAATCCCAGACATTTTCTCTTGAACCTTTTGACTAGAGACATAGGTTCCACTACCTAAGCGTCTCTCTAGGATTCCTTCGTCTTCTAATGTCTTAATTGCTTGGCGCAATGTCATTCTAGAAACATTGAATTTTGAAGCTAATTGCCGCTCAGCAGGAATCCGCTCTCCAACTTTATATTTTTTATTTTCAATATCACGCTTTATTTGGTTGTGAATTTTAATGTACATCGGTTCTTGCATGATAACCCCTCACTTCATTCTGCTACCACACTTATTTTAGCTTAAACTAGCTGATTAGTCATTGTTCTTCTTTGCTTCCCAACGCATTCCCAAAATATTAATATTGGGTCTACTATTGCATTCAACCTCTAAATCTTGAGCACTACTTGAAACAATATTTAATTTAATCTTAGCATCATCCTGGACTGCAAGCCTACTCCCATTGGGATTAATAATTAAGTCTCGTCCTCCTAAAGTTGCTTGCCCATTTAAGGCTAAAAAATACTCAAAATCATCTCTTCCAGAAAAGGCGACTCTAGTTGCATCTGCTGTGGCCTTATCTTGAAAATCTGCGTGACTAATAATAGTTGAATTGTTTAAGGTTACTTTCGCATTATCACATGCAATTAGACGGTCTATTTTACTATTTTGAATCAAAGTTCTCGTATTCTTATCAAGAAAAATGCCGCCTTTAAATTCAGATTGTAAAATATTCACCCATGAATCATCTGAAATATAGAAACTAGAGTCATCGTTCTTTTCAACTGTTGAATTGAGCATATTTACCCAAGTCTGCCCATGAATTAACCCATAGGAAATAGACGTATTATTCAAATCAACTTCAGCATTTGAATTAGGGTATGTACTTAGATTACCATGAATCATACTGTTAGAAATAATTGCAGTCCCTTTTCCCTGAATACCTAAAGCTGCGTAATTTTCAGAATCATAATCAATTAATGAATCGGTCATTGTAAGTCTAAAGTCAGCTTGTGCAAATAAGGAAACACTAGAATTCAAAATTTTACTTGAAAATAATTCTAATGTACATTTTCCATTTACAGCAATTGCGGCCATATCATCTTCATCCCCATAAAGGGTAGTATTACGTAAAGTAAGATAGGTATCGGCATCATCTTCAACGTAAATAGTATTATGGCCTGATTTTGTTTGAAGAGCAATATTTTCTAACGTAAAAAAGTTACAATTATTCTCTAACACAAAAAAGCCATTAATTACCGTCTCGTCGGGAGTATTGCCTGTTCCCTTGATCGTAATATTATTTACTTCTAAGCCTCGATCTAACTCATAAAATCCAGGAGCAAGTAGTAATACATCATCAGGCTGCAAGTCTTTAAGAGCACTTTTCCAAGTAGTACCGTCTCCTCGACCACTGACTTTAACAAGACGCGCCATACAAATCGATCCTTTCTACACAAAAATTTCATACATTATTCCCTTTATTTTCAATGTTTTCTGCTTAAATATAATCATCAACGGAGGTAACTATGATTAACATTACTACAAATCAATTAGCAGAAATTTTAGAAAAAGATTCTAACATCAATTTATATGATTTACGAACACCAATTGAATTTGCATCAGGCCATATTCCTGATAGTCATAATCTTCCTTTTGAAGAATTAAAATACTTCAATGATCCTAAAAACGAGACCTACTATTTTATTTGTCGGTCCGGTGATCTTTCAAACTATGTATGCCAATCTTTAAAATCTAAAGGTTATAAAAACTTAATTAGCATTACTGGCGGTATCCTTAACTGGAAAGGTAAAATACAAAGTATAAATTAAAAATGCAATATAACAAAAAAGGTCATCATATGATGACCTTTTTTCGGGTTGGGTGTTCTTTCGAACTATTGGGTTAGCTGGATTCGAACCAGCGCATGATGGTACCAAAAACCATTGCCTTACCACTTGGCTATAACCCATTTGATTGAACTTTTACTTGTTGTTCAATGCAACCAGCTGAATAAAATTCAGCAATGGAGGCCAGTGGATTCGAACCACCGAACTCAGAGAGAGCGGTTTTACAGACCGCCGCGTTTAGCCACTTCGCTAGGCCTCCGAAACGTTACTTAATTATAATAACGAACTGCCTAGCAAAAAGCAAGTAAAAATTAGAAAAAAATCTAACTTTTTTATTTTTAGTCTTACCTACTTTAATTGAGCTATATGCTTCTTAATAATATCAGCTGATTCCCTTAGCTTTTCATCTTCTTCAGAAGTTAACTCTAGTGGAATAACTTTCTCTACTCCATCTTTTCCAATAATTGCTGGATACCCAATATATGTTTGTACTTCATCTAAATATACAGAAGTTGGCGCAAATAATCTGGCATCACTAAATACAGCTTGAATTAAGCGAACAGCACAAGTTGCAATTGCATATGAGGTATATCCCTTACCAAAAGCTACTTTCATTGAATTTTTATTAGGTTGTGCACTTAATTTTTCTTCCTGTTCTTTCGTAAACAGCTCTTTAGCCGACTTACCATTAACTGATACAGTTGACCAGGCAGTAAATTGGGATGCTCCGTGTTCACCTAAAACAAATCCAGCTACATTTCTTGGATCTTCATTAAGTTCTTCCCCAACAATTCTTTGCATTCTAGCAGTATCTAAGAAAGTTCCAGTTCCAAAGACTTGTTTTCTCGATAAACCAGTAGTTTCTTGCAAAATAGTCGAAATTGCATCACATGGATTTGAAATATTAATTAAGATGCCATTGAAGCCAGATTCTTTAATTTTAGCTCCTACTTCCTTAGCATTCTTAGCATTAATTTCAAATTCACCAAATCTATCACCAGTTTTAACTGTTGCAGCAATATTACCAAAAGAAGTTACAATAATATCAACATCCTTTAAATCGCTATAGTCGCCTAAAAACACATTAACATGATAATCATTTCTAGCTAAAGTATCGCGTAAATCATTATATTCAGCTTCTGCTTTAGCTTGATTTTTATCTAATAAGTATAAATTATCAACAATTCCATGAGTAAATAAAGTAAAAGCGACCGTCGCACCAACATGTCCCATACCAATTACGGCTACATTTCTCATTGCAATTCCTACTTTCTATAAAATTCTTACATCTTAAGGATAATCCATTTGCGCTAACTTTTAAATTCATTTTATATCTTTTGACTAGAAACTATTTTTTCATGCTGCTTAATTTTTTCAATCCGTTTCTCGTCCCTTTTAATAAGTAACAAAAACAAGGCTTCAATAATTGTAAAAGCTGCTACACGAGAGAAGTAATATTGATTTTGTAAAACTGTTTGTCTTACCCCGGTCCTTAAATGATAATCACTATTTAAGGCAATCGGAGAATCTGGATTATTAGTAATACCGATAATTTTAATTTTATTCTTTTTAGCCAACTCAATTTCTTTTATTAGAGCTGCCGATTCTCCAGAATTTGAAATTACAATTAAACAATCCTTATTGTTCAAATTCATTGTTTGTGCATCAGCTGTTTCAACATTTCCACCAGAAGCAAACGACAAAATACCAATTTGATTAAATTTATAAACTGCATCTGCAGCTACAGGATAGGTATCGCCTTCAGCACTGATTTGAACAATTCTACTTTTTTCAATTAGAGAAAGAATCTGCTCTAATTGATCGGTTGGAATATGACCTAAAGTAGATTGAATTTCATTAATTTTATTTTTTTCAATTTGGGCTAGAGCAGCTTGTATATCATCCTTAGGTATTTCTCTTAAAGACTCACTCTCCTTTTGCCCCATGCTTTGTGCAAGTAAAATTTTCAATTCATGAAAGCCTGATAAAGATAAATTCCGGCAAAATCTAGTTATGGATGCATCACTTACTTTTGCTTTTTTAGCTAATTGAGAAATTGTAATATTTATAACTTCAGCCGGGTTTTCAAGAATTGCTCTTCCAATTTTTTGATCAGAGGCTGACATTTTATTCATTTGCGCATAAATTTTATCAATAATATTTTCCAAAAATTTCCCCTCATTTCATAAAAATTATATCATGTTCATAAAATAATTTTCACAAAATTATACTTATAAAAATAATTTACGGAGAACTAAAATGTCACTAATTAGTCAAAAAGCACTTAGTAAGATTAAACCCAATATGAGTATTAGTTTGGGTGGTGGAAGCAATGTGCTGAATCTCGCAAAAGATCTATCTCAAGCACACATTTCGAATCTAACACTCTATTCTCCCTCTGAAATAACTCAAGCTAAATGTAAGCAATTTGGATTAAAGATATTACCCTTTAGTGAAAACTCACCTCACTTAGACTTAGCCTTTGATGGATGTGATAGCATTGATAAAAATTTCAATGCTCTAAAGAGTGGCGGTGGTATCCATCTTTTTGAAAAGCTAGCAGCTGAAAATACGGAAGAATATATCTTATTGCTTCCAGCAGAACGCTTTAGAGATGAACTATCCCCTACTATTCCACTCTGTCTTGAGGTAGTCCCAGCTTGTCTTGGAAATATAATAAACTCTATTCCTGAAGAATACGACTATAAAATTCGTCTGGATAAAGCAGTAGCATCCTTTGCGCGATCACCATTGGGTAATATTTTGATTGATATTTATCCTCAAACTTCTTGGCATAATATAAAAAAACTGAACAGTTTTCTACTAAAACAAAATGGTGTCGTAAGTAGTTCATACTTTGAAGGAATTGTTACAAGCATTATAACCGAAACTAAAAATAAAGCAGTTGAAATAAAGAAAGGATAATAATTATGAAAAAATATAATTGGGGTATTATTGGTACGGGATGGATTGCACATGAAATGGCAGATGCATTACAAGCTAGCAAAGGTGAAGTATACGCAGCAGCTAATCCAAATAAAGATGAATTAAAAAAATTTGCTGCTGAAAAAAAGGTCAAACATATCTTTACTAATCCTGACGAAATGATTAAGGATCCAAATATCCAAATTATTTATATTGCTACTCCACATACATTTCACTATGACTACATCAAAAAAGCTTTAAATGCTGGTAAACACGTTCTCTGTGAAAAAGCTATTACAGTGAATGCAGATCAATTTGATGAAGTAGAAAAACTTGCTAGGGAAAAGAATTTGATCCTATCAGAGGGATTTACACTTTACCACATGCCTATTTACCAAAAAGTTAGGAATTTAATTGATAGTGGTAAATTAGGCAAAATTAAGCTAGTCCAAGTAAACTTTGGTAGTCTTAAAGACTATGATCCAAGCAATCGATTTTTTAATAAAGCTTTAGCTGGCGGAGCCCTTCTAGATATTGGTGGCTACGCTACTGCTTTTGCAAGAATGTTTTTATCAAAACAACCAGAAAGCATTTTAACAACAGTAAAATTTTTTGAAACGGGTGTTGATGAACAATCAGGAATTATCCTAAAAAATACCCATGACGAAATGGCTGTTATGGCTCTTTCAATGCGAGCAAAACAGCCTAAACGAGGTGTAATTTCTGGTACTAAAGGCTATATTGAAATATCTAATTATCCTCGAGCAACTGAAGCTCAGATTACTTATACTGCAAGTGCTCATGAAGAAAGTCATGAGACAATAAAAGCCGGTAAAACTTCTGAAGCACTTGAATATGAAATACACGACATGGAACGTTATATCGAACAAGGACATGATGACGGCGAATTAAGTATTTCAAGAGATGTAGCGCATATCTTAACGAGTGTTCGTAACTCCTGGGGAGTGAAATATCCATTTGATGAAAAATAATTTTCTGTAAACTAAAAGACTAGAGATGGTACAAAAAATGCCCCATCTCTAGTCTTTTTTATTAGCTAATAAAAATTGTATTTTTTGCCTTCCAATCGCGAATTTTTATTCCTACCCAAAAGCCATAAATACCAACTGTAATAATGGTTAAAAGTAGCCACTTAATCCAATTACCAAATAATCCAAAGGCACTTCCAGTAAATTTCATCCTGTGTCCTTCAATTACAGTATGGTTAATTTCCCAACCATAAATCATGCACACAGCCCAAGGATAGCAAATCCCTAATGTACAAACAGTAATAAGTGTTCCTAAGATATGCCAACCAATAAAAGAAATTAAGCCTCCATCAAAAAAAGAATTACGTCCATGCCTAGTTTCCATTGTAATCTCTTCCAATCCAAATTTATGTACAAAAAAAGCCAGGTAAAACCTGGCAAATCTATTGGGTTAGCTGGATTCGAACCAGCGCATGATGGTACCAAAAACCATTGCCTTACCACTTGGCTATAACCCATCCTTCAAGCCTTTTACTTGTTGGCTCTATTTGAATGAACTTAATCACTCAACGATTAATATCATATTATAAATACGAAAGTCTGTCAACAAAATAATCTAAAAAATATTTATTATT
>DBFNNF010000047.1:0-4948 GCA_048407585.1 Lactobacillus johnsonii
AGTATTTGGATATATTACTGTTTGTCCTTATATTTGTACACTTTTCTGATGAAATCAGACTGATTGCCCTGTCGTTTAATAGGCTAAGACGTTGCCCTTTGGAGGCAAAGTTCCAGGATCGTACCCTGGTGGGGCAACTAAATTTTAAATATATGCAAGAGTGGTGGTATAAAATTAGGAACTTCTTTAGAAATCTCTATATTTATAGAAAAATATTATCAGCAGATTATCAATTTGATTATGGGTATCTTCTTGATTTAGAAAAGTTTAAGTTACAGTTAATGCTTAAATCTTTTAAAGATGAATCTCATACAGATCACACTAATGATATTCGTTGGATATCTATATGTATTAAACTTATTGATATTATTCAAGAAGAAGATTCTGCTCTAGAAGTTGTTAAAATGGAAATGAGTAAACCTCAGTTCAAACTTATTAAATATGTAAATATTAATAATGCATCTCGATTCAGAATTGAATATTTTGACCGATATGATGGACTTCAAGTATATCGAAGAGAATTATTAAGACAGCAAAAAGCACTTTACTTATATAATAAAATTAGATATAATTATATGTTAGAGTGGTGGGATTAACTTTAAATATATGAGATATATAAGATATTTTGCTAAGCATCAATTATTAAAAGGAGATAAAATAGTAATCGCAAGTAAAGAAGTTTTGAAAGATAATAGAACAGTGTATCCTTTTGTAGATAGCGAAATGCTAAAATATGCAGATCAAGTTCATACTTTAAAGTCTGAACCTAAAGATGTAGTTTATCTTACAAATACTCAAAACTGGGTATGGGGTCCAACCTTTTTCAGAAATTTAATTATTCGCAATTATAGACTTCTATTAGAAAATTAATTATTCAAGATTTTTTAATGTTTGAATTAAAAAAGATTTATCTTCTTAGTAAGAAAAAATATATACAAGTATGTAAGGAAGGGAATATTTGTTTCTCTAAGAAGCGATTACCTTGTTGTTTTCAATATAGTTCAGATTGTTCTTTTTATCCTTGTCCAAGTAGAGTATATACGTATTAAATATAGAATAACTTTATAAATAATGGTCTTATAGGGTAGTGGTTATCCTTCCAGCTTGTCACGCTGGAGACACGAGTTCGATTCTCGTTAGGACCGCAAAAATTAAATAAAATAATGGCTCCTTAGTTCATTCGGTAGAATATGGGCTTTGTAACCCCAAGAGAACGGATCGTAACCGTTAGGAGCCTCTATTATTGGGGGGGGGTATGTAAATACTCTCTCACAATATTAACTTTTTAAAACTATTAAACATGTTTAATTCAAAAGGTACAACATCTGTAGATCTGTCGAAGAAAGTAGACAGCGTTTTAAATGCTTTTAAAACAGCAATTGATGGACTTAATACAGTTAATACTCAGGCAAAAGCTGGTATTGCTGCTAAAGAAGAGGAAATCAAAGCTGCTCAAACTGAGAAAGAAGCACTTGAAGCAATCTGCAAAAAGAATGAAAGTGTTCTTGCAAAATTAACTGCTATCCTTGAATAAAGGATAGTTTTTACGGGAGTAGTTCAATTGGTAGAGCCCGTGGTTTGGGACCACGAAGTTGCACGTTCGAGTCGTGTCTCCCGTACAAAAATTATTATATTTATGGAAGATTTTATTGAAGATCCCAATCCGTTCTGTATTCAAATTGTAGAAGGTTATATATTTCAAACTACTCCTTCAGATAGTGAGTCTTGTTTAGCTCCTGATCAATTTGGCAATTATTGCATATGTCGATCTCGAGGAGATAACCCAGCAAAAATAGGGTGTTGTTTTATTTGTGAGAATTATTCAGAGTATAGTAATTATATAATACAGACTCAAATTAAATACAGAATTTATGTAAATAGTAAATAGAGAGTTAGCCAAGTGGTTCACAGCACCTGATTTACATTCAGGAGATCGAGAGTTCGACTCTCTCACTCTCTACTAATAACTAATATATATAAGATGATAACACTAGATCATGTAAACAAAAATTCTGGAAACTTTCTTCCAACACTTTGGTTAGTAGATAAATATAAACAATATCCAAATTGTGTATCAGTAATCTGTAACCTTGAACAAAAGAAGTTAAATGAAAATAAGTTCTTAAAGAAGTTTAAAGAAAAGTTTACTAACTTTTGTATATGGGAAGATAATGTAATTGGAGTCAAACCTGAAGTTTCTGAAGAGGTACTTGAAGAATTGGATCGTCCATTTTATGTAAGTCAACCTACTGCCTTACAATTTAGTGGAATTTGTGAAGAGTATAGATGCGCTTTGAATTATTATTCTTCTAGAATGTTAATCTATTTTTGCGATAAAGCACTTATAGGTAACTTTATAGAGGATATTAAATCTTTATTTGAAGAATGTTCAGAAAAAGTAGTTTCTACAACAAAAGTTAATTTAATTACTTTTGATGGTCAGGATTATGGTTTAACTGAATGTAAGATTAGAGATGTTAATGTTGATCTTGATAAACACTATAACGATGATTTCAAACCTGTTTATAAAGATATCTCTGACTTCTTAAACAGTCCAAAGTCTGGTTTAGTTATTCTTCATGGAACCCAAGGTACTGGTAAAACTTATATGATTCGTCATTTAGTTAATAATTTTAATAAACAATTTATTATTATTAATAACTCTATGATGAATAGCTTATCTGATCCTGTATTCTTAAACTTTATTCTTGATCATAAGAATTCAGTAATTATTCTTGAGGATTGTGAACAGCTTCTTAAAGATCGTTCTGAAAATGTATTTACAAACGGCATTAGTAATATTCTTAATATGACTGATGGTATTTATTCAGATATTTTAAATATTAAGTTTATTGCTACATTTAATAGTCCTGATACAAGTATTGACAAAGCATTGATGCGAAAAGGTCGACTTGCTGCAAAATATAAGTTTGACGAACTCTCTTTAGAAAAGACTAATAAAATACTTAAAGAATTAGGCAAACCTGAAGCAAGTAAGGGCATGACTCTTGCAGATATTTATAATCTTGATGTTCAGTCTTATGAACATAAGACTAGACGTAAAATTGGATTTTAATGATATTTTGGATATTGATTTATTGGTTACTTTGTGCATTTATTGTTATTGGAACAGATGATGGAGAACCATGGACTGTTGGAGATAAATGGTACATAGTATTCGCTGGATTTTATGTTCCTATAGTAATTGGCCTATTTATAGGTAGTTACATTAAAGAAACTGGATTTTTTGATAAAAAACATCCATGGGAACATTAATCTATATGTTGTCCGTAGCTTAGTTGATTAAAGCGCAAGTTTGTGGCACTTGAGATCGGGAGTTTGAATCTCCTCGGACACCTAAAAGTATTCTTTAAACATACGAATCTGGACAAATGGTTAGACCTTATCTTATAAACCCCAAACTATAAGAATTAAGAAGTATTTCTCTCGAAATTAGGTAGATCCAGCTTCCTAGAGAGATAGAAGAATACTTACGATATAGTAGATTAGTTAAAATAATAATAACTTCTACTAAATACCTACATGGCGCAATTGGTTAGCGTACTTCTCTGATAAGGAAGCGGTTGAAGGTTCAAGTCCTTCTGTAGGTACTAAAAGAGAAAATTATGAAAGAATATAAGATTTGGAAATTTATACCAGGAAAATATTTACAAACAGTAACTGTTAGTCTTGAAGAGGAATATCCTTGTAAACAAAAAAGATGTGGATATTCTTGTTTAGGAGATAAAACAGAATATGTATGTTTTGTTAAAGCAAATCTCTCTTTTGAAGAACGTGAAAATTTAAAATGTACAGCTTCAGGGAACAAAGAACATAAAAACTTTATACATATTAGACTTTTACATAGAATTTTTATAGATGAATAATTATAAAGAGGAGTGTAATCCTTAGGCAGAGCTTATAATATAATCGGTTAATATCCTACACTTTTAATGTAGTTATCAGGGTTCGAGTCCCTGTAGGCTCACACAATTTTTAAGTCAGAATTACAAATGATAAAACGTTTTGAAAATAAGTATATACAATCTATAAGAAGAGGTTATTTATGTCATATTACCCCTAATAAAAAATGTTATAGATTTGAATATCATCATAATTCAAATGGATGTGAGATTTTTAATGAGAAATTTGGAGGATGTAGTAACAGACGTTATAATATGATTAAATATAGGATCTATGCAGATTAAATATTTTCCTGAAATAAAGTGTTGTATACAAGCAGTTAGATCTCTAAAACGAAACTATTGTAGTAATAATCAATGCTATAAGTCAACCAATTATTGTATTTTGTTTTTACCTGCTTTCAATAAAAGTTGTCTTAAATATTATTTTTGGAGAGTTTCTTATCGTGTATTCTTAGAAGCTTCTTATGATAGAATATAAAATATAATTGGAATGTGGCTGAGTGGTTGAAGCACCAAACTGTTAATTTGGGTTACGTGGGTTCGAGCCCCACCGTTCCAGCTAATATTAAACTTATGCAACAGATAAATACTTATGCAGAACTTAGAAAACTTAAACTAAATAAGTTATTCAAACATCCAACTTATAATATATGTCAAGTTATTAAAAATAGAAATGCAGGATTTTTGTCAGGGTGGATCTAGTAATATTAACCAGTGTGGTTTTATGTATCGTACTAGTTTTAATAAGTCATTTTGTTATAGAGCATGTGTACAAGGAAAACAATATTTCTGGTATATAAAAAATCAAATATAGAATTAGACTAGATGATAAATAATTTGCTACAAATTTATTAACTTTTTGTGTTAAAATACGGAGGATTGAGCCAAGTTGGACTAATGGCAGCACTCTTGAAAAGTGTAGGTCGCTTAAAACGGCGTGGGGGTTCGAGTCCCTCATCCTCCGCAATAAATATATGAACACAGTAGAAGATCTTACAGAACTTAACAAAATCAAGTTAAAT
>DBFNNF010000048.1:0-7380 GCA_048407585.1 Lactobacillus johnsonii
GTTACAAATAATTATTAAATATCTCTTGACTATATATATTTTAAGCTTTATATTGTTACTTGTAAACTTACATGTAACAATTGAAATAACAAGAGGAGAACACAATGAAGAAAAAGAGAACTTGGTCAATTATTAGTTTACTTATTCTTGTGATTATTGGGTTAATTATCTTTTTACCAAAAGGTCAGAAAAACAAACAAGTAACTTCAAAAGGAACAACTATCACTATTGGTTCTAAGAATTTTAGTGAAAGTAAGGTAGTCATGCAAATTTGGGCCGATGCTTTGAAAAAAGAGGGCTATAAAGTAAAAACTAAGCCTAACATTTCTAGTTCTGTTGTTTATCAAGCTATTAAATCTGGTCAAGTTGATCTTTATCCCGAATATACTGGAACGATTGCGATGACATATTTGAAAGAGCATATTGTAGGTAAAGATGCTCAATATATTGCCACAAGAGCTCGTAAAGGGATGCAAAAACAGAATTTAACCACTCTGGATTATGCCCCTGGTAACGATGCCCAAGGAATTGCGATCAGAACTTCTGTAGCTAAGAAATATAGCATTAAGAATATTTCAGATTTGCAAAAAAAGGCTGATAAGATTCGCTTTGCTTCTCAAGGGGAATTTGATAAACGTGAAGATGGTATTCCTGGCCTTGAAAAAGTATATGGCAAGTTTAACTTTAAGAGTCACAAAGTTTATGATCCAAGTTTGAAATACCAAATTTTAGCCAAGGGTGAAGGCGACATCACGCCAGCTTCAACCACAGAAGGTCAACTTGCTACTGGCAAATACTTTGCTTTAACTGATAACAAGCACTTCTGGCCAGCATATAATTTAGTGCCACTTGTTAGAAATAGCACTTTAAAGAGTGATCCTGGCATTAAAAAGATTTTAAATAAGATTGATCGCAAGCTTACAACTGCTGAATTACGTAAACTAAATAAAAAAGTTGATGTTGACGGTCAAAGTTATCAAAAAGTAGCGCAAAACTGGATCAATCAGAACTACTAGTTAAGAGGCTTTCATGATTACACAAATCATTCATTATTTTCAAACTTCTTCAGGTGAATATTGGGGCGACGTAGGCCAACATTTGTTTTTGAGTTTTACATCATTGATTATTGCGATGTTAATTGCACTGCCGCTCGGATATTTAGGGTCACGCAATAAAGTGATCGCAGGATTTTGTCAAACTTTTAGTCAAATTTTGCGCATTATTCCTAGCTTGGCTCTATTGTTCATTTTGATTCCGTTTATTGAAACTGGAGTCGTTCCAGCTTTAATTGCGTTAGTGGTGCTCGCATTACCGCCTTTAATTGTCAATACTATTTTGGGCTTTAACGAGGTGTCTCCGATTTTAAAAGAAGTTGGCCTCTCTTTAGGGATGAATTCAATAGAATTGTTAAAACAGATCACTTTGCCGCTCGCTTTGCCATATATTTTAAATGGAATTAAGTTAGCATTAGTTGAAATTATTTCGAGTGCAACTTTAGCAACCTATATTGGCGCTGGCGGTTTAGGAACGCTTATCTTTACAGGACTGGGTCTTTACAAAATGCAATATGTTGTTATTGGCGCAGTGAGTGTTGCGTTTTTGTCTTTATTGTCCATGATTTTAATGGATGTTGTGATTGGAAAGGTTAGAGAAAATGACCAACGAAATTATTAAATTTGAACATGTAACCAAAAAATTTGGTAAGAATGAAGTCATCTCTGACTTGAGTTTTTCTATTGATAAGGGTGAATTTGTAACTGTTTTAGGCTCATCTGGTTCTGGGAAAACTACCACTTTGAAAATGATTAATGGTTTGGAAAAGCCCACTAAAGGTGAAATTGTTGTGAATCAGCAAAATTTGAAAGATTGTAATTTAGTTGATTTGCGTCGTCATATTGGGTATGTAGTACAATCAATTGGGCTTTTTCCCCATATGACAATCGCACAAAATATTGCTGTGACACCTAATTTGCTTGGTTGGGATAAAGATAAAATTTCAAAAAGAGTTGATGATTTACTGACTCAAGTAGGCCTTGATCCAGGAAAGTATCGTAATCGTTATCCAATGCAATTATCGGGAGGGCAGCAACAACGAGTCGGTGTAGCGCGTGCGTTATCGACTAATCCGCCGATCATGCTTTTTGATGAGCCATTTTCGGCGCTAGATGCGATTACTAGACAAAACTTACAACAAGAGATTAAGTCTTTGCATCAAAGATTGAATGACAAGACCTTCTTCTTTGTTACTCATGATATTAATGAAGCTCTATTTTTAGGAGATCGGGTAATGGTGATGAATAAAGGAAAGATCGAGCAATTCGATACTCCAGAAAAGTTGGTTAGTCAGCCTGCAACTGACTATGTACGTCAGTTATTGGGTACTGTTCATCAAAATGAAGCACTTTGGGAGAATTTTAAATGATTAAGTATTGGCAGCAAAATTCATCACAAATGATGCAGTTAACCATTCAGCACGCGCAAATGGTCTTAACATCCCTTTTAATTGCCTTTTTGGTAGCGATCGTATTAATTGCAATCTTTTTAAGAAAGAAGAATTGGCTTAATGGCTTAATTTACTTTTTCTCATTGCTCTATTCTGTGCCTAGCTACGCATTTTTTGCTTTATTGATTCCCGTTACGGGACTTGGAGAAACAACAGCGATCATCGTCCTGGCTTTTTATAGCGAATACGTCTTACTTAGAAATTTTATTACTGGGATTCGCGAGGTGGATCCTAACTATATTGAAGTTGCTAAAGGACTCGGCATGACTAAGCAGCAAATTTTTACAAAAATACAACTGCCCCTAGCACTCCCAGCAATATTTTCTGGTCTGCAAATTACACTTGCTTCAACGATGGCAATTGCGACAATTGCTTCAACGATCAGCGCTGGCGGTCTAGGAGATTTAATGTTTGAGGGATTGCAAACAGGAAAAGTAGTTCCGATTTTATGGGGGACTATTTTAACTGTGGGGTTAACGCTCATTTGTATTCTGATTTTAAAATTGATTGAAAATATTGTAGTTAGTGAAGGGTTAAGTTTGGAAAAGAGTGAATAAAATGAAAGCAGTCGTTATTAAAGAAGCTGGTGGACCTGAGAAGTTGGTTTATCAGGAAGTGCCAACTTCTAAAGTTAAACCTGGATGGTCGCTTGTTAAAGTCAAAGGCTTTGGAATCAACCATTCCGAAATTTTTACTCGTAAAGGACTCTCTCCATCGGTCAAGTTTCCACGGATTTTAGGAATTGAATGTGTAGGTATCATTGCGGAAACTAGTGATAAAAATCGGCTTCCTGTCGGTCAAAAAGTAATTTCCATTATGGGCGAAATGGGTAGAGACTTTGATGGTTCTTACGCCGAATATGTTTTGCTTCCCAATGATCAGATTTATCCAATTACTACTAACTTAGATTGGGCAACTTTAGCAGCAATTCCTGAAACTTATTACACAGCCTATGGATCAATGCTTAATTTAAAGATTGACCAAGCAGATCGAGTTTTAGTGCGAGCTGGTAGTAGCGGCGTGGGAATCGCATTTTTAAAATTGCTTAAAGCGCGTTATCCGCATCTTTTTGTAGCTGGCACTTCTCGCAATTTAAATAAAGAAAAACAGCTAAAAGAAGCTGGTTATCAGGAAGTTATTCTTGATCAAGATGAAAAATTGCAGACTGATCTAAAATTCGACAAGATCCTCGAATTAATTGGCCCTAAAACTAGTAAGGATAGTTTTAAGTATCTTAATGAAGGTGGAATTCTTTGTTCTACTGGTCAGCTTGGAAACCAATGGTATCTTGAAGAATTTGATCCGATTATCGATCTGGCTCCTAATAGCTATCTAACCAGTTTTTATTCTGGCAATGTTGATCAAACTAAAATTAACCAAATGTTCTCATATATCGAAAAGTATCATGTTGACGTCCAACCTGAAAAAGTATTTGATTTAGCTCATGTTGCAGATGCACATCGATATTTAGAGAGTAGTCATAGTTTTGGAAAAGTAGTTGTAGTGGAGGAAAATTAAAATGAAAATTGCAGTTACTGGCGCAACAGGCCATTTAGGAAGCAGAGTTATTGAACATTTAAATAAAGAAGATCAAGATTTGGATATTGTTGCCCTTGTCCATAATAAAAATCACGCTCAAGCTTTAATTGAAAGAGGCTATGAAACTAGAGAAATTGATTTTCAAAATGAAGATACTCTAGTCGATGCCTTTGCAGGAATCAATACTTTGGTTTATGTGGCAAGTAAAACTTATTCTGTATTTGATCGGGTCCATGAATTAGAAAATGTTTTAAGTGCGCTTGAGAAGAACCAAGTGAAGAATTTAGTTGCCATGAGCTTTATTGCAGATCAAGAAAATAATCCTTTCGTCATGTCACCGTTCTACGGCTATTTGCCACGTCGCTTAGCCGGAACTGATTTAAATTATGCGATTGCTAAAAACAGCCTTTATGCCGATCCATTAGTACCTTATTTGCCTGAACTCATTGAAAGAAAGGGATTAATTTATCCTGTTGGCGATCAAGAGATGAGTTTTATTACTTTGGAAGATTCTGCGGAAGCAATGGCTAAGATGGCAGTTAGTGAAAAGTATCTAAAGAGCAGAAATAGCTATCTTTTAACTCAAGCGCGCAGTTACACCATGCCTGAATTGGGCGCAGTAATGACTAAAGTGACTGGCCATGAAATTGGCTATCATCCAGTGAGTGTAGAAGAATTTGGCAAAATTTATGCGGCTGAAGGTGACGGTGCAGAACTTGCTTCAATGTATAAAGGTGGTGCGATGGGATACTTGCACGGATTAAGTGATGAATTTGCTCATATTACAGGTCATGAACCAGAAAGTATGGAACACTTTTTGAGGAGGAAATATAAATAATGAGAAAACCAGTACCCCAACTTGATGATAATTTAACTAAAGATGAATTTCTGAGATTAATTGTTGAAAGCTTTCAATCTGTCGTTTTTGGAACAATTGATCAGTATGGAGATCCAATTACGAATGTTGCTGATATTGAACTTAAAAAAGAAAATAAGTTGATTTTTGCTACTACTAATCAAAAACCTTTTTATAATCGTTTGAAAAGTCATTCTCGAATTTCGATTACCGCATTAAGAGGGAATGAGACATTGGATAGTGTTGGCTTTACACTTAAAGGGGATGTTCGAGAAATTGAAAATAAGTATTTAGATGAAATTTTTGCTAAGAGACCTGAAATGAAACAAATATCACGTAATTATAGTGAAAGACGTGATATTTTACGTCCATTTGCTATTACACCAATTGAGGGATCAATTTATGATTTACGGCAACAGCCAATTTTTCAAAAGAAATTTCAATTTTGATCAAAAACAAAAAGAATGATAATTCTTTACCAAAGAGGGTAAGGAATATATCATTCTTTTTCTGTATGTATGTAAATTAAACTATAAAACTATTACTATAAATTAGACTAATTTAATTTGCCGGCTTTCTTCAAGATGTCTTGAGCCTTTTCAAGATAGTGGTGTTCAGTTCTGAAAGCATCAATATCTCCACCGTTGAAGTCATTTAACTTAGCAAGTTTGTCATCTAATTCTGCGAAGTCCTTCTTTAGATCGTTGATAACAGGTTCTTCTTCTTCTTCATAGACGTAGTGGTTTTCTGTTGAATCCTTAGGACCTTCGCCTTTGAATTCTTCGATCTTGTCTTCGTCTTTGTCGACTTTTCTTGCGTGCTTAAGAATTGATTTAATATCCTTAATTGTTTCATGTTGAGCGGTGCGATGTTTCTTATCATCAATACTATCTTCAATCTTTGTTAAGTGACCTTCTGCATCTGAAATCTTCTTAGCAATTCTGTCTAATGCTTTCATTTCTCTTTTTGCATAATCTGTCATAACAATATACCTCCTAAAATCATTCTATTAACTTAATCATCTTTACTATAGAATCTAATAGTTATAGATTCAAGAAAAAGATGTTATTTTATAAAATAAGCGTATAGGTTTGAAATAACTAATACTTTCATAAATATATATGGCTATACTTTAGATATTGATAACACAAGTTATGATGATGTTATTTATGAATCTATGCTTTAGCAGCATATTTCTACATGCATATAAAGTAGTTTTAAATAGAAATTTTAGCTTTTATAATAGAGCTATAAGAAAGAAGAGTGAAGTAATGCTTAGAGAAGATGCAAAAAATATCCATGAAAAAGTTTTAAAAGCAAATGATCCTGAAGCTTGGGAAAGAATTAGTCATTTTGCTTTTGAAGAAGTCCAAGATGATGTAGACTTACCAAATAAAACAAAATTATTATCTAATTTAGCTTATTTGTTAGGGATGCAAGGTTTAGAAGAATATCGCTTAATGCTTCCGGTTGCTCTAGATAATGGAGTAAGTCCAGTTGAGGCAAAAGAAGTAGTTTATCAAGCGGTTGATTATTTAGGACTAGGACGTGTAATGCCATTTTTTGAAGCAACAAATCAAGTTTTGCTCGATCGTGGTGTTAAATTGCCATTACCTAGTCAAGCTACCACTACTATGAAAAATCGTCTTGAAAAAGGTGAAGAAACTCAAATTAGATTATTTGGACCACAAATGAAAGATTTTGCTAAAAAGGGTATTATCAATAAGTGGTTAGTAGATAATTGTTTTGGAGATTATTACACAAGAAAAGGCCTAGACGATAAAGAGAGAGAAATGATAACTTTCTGTTATTTGGCTGCTCAAGGAGGCTGTGAACCACAATTGTTGGCTCACGCAAAAGCTAATGTAGGTTTAGGAAATGATCAACAATTCTTAACTAAAGTTGTTTTAGCTAATGTTCCCTTTATTGGCTATCCTCGTAGCTTAAATGCAATTAATGTGATTAATCAAGTAAAATAGTGAGGCTATTTAATAGCGCTGAAATCATTATGGTTTCAGCGTTTTTTGTTGTACCTTCATGGCTAGATAAGTAAAAATATAGTAGAATATATGTTCGAAAGGAGCTAGAGCCATGAATACCGATGAATTATTAAGTTATGCTATAAGACATTTTGGAAAAAATAGTATTAGTGAAGTTAATGACAATCCTAATTTGGTAGCTTTTAGTTCACCGATTACTAAAAATTGGTTCGCTCTTTTAAATTTAGATCCTAAAAGTAAAAGTTTAAACATTAATGTTGGAGATTTTGCAGCAACAATTAAAGACTTACCCGGCTTTTCAGCTTCATCCTTAATAAAAGAAGATAAGTGGGTTGAAGTTAATTTAGGGTTAAGTAATCAAAAAATAAAAAAAGCATTGGAATATGCTTTTAAAATTGCTCTTATGACCAATAAACGCCCTAATCCTGAAAAATTAATTTATATTACTGATACTATTCAAAATGATGAGGAAAATGTCTATC
>DBFNNF010000049.1:0-5048 GCA_048407585.1 Lactobacillus johnsonii
TTAAATGTTTTATTTAAGCGTGGAATCAAAGGAACTTATCTTTACGCTCATGATCCCTTACTTAGAAAAACGTTAGTCTCTATGTTCAAGCAAGCAACACAGAAGACAAAATAAAAGATTATGGTTTAAAACAAACCATAATCTTTTTTGTTAATTCTCATTCAAATAAATTGTTACATCTTTAAATTAGATTTGCTTCTTCAAGCAATTCTTCAATCCATGTTCCCTTAATCTTCTTCATACCAGCTTTTACGGCTAACTTTTCTGGTAATGGCATCTCTTGATCTGCTAATTTCTTTTTATCAGACATGTAATACATAGCACGAAGTAGTTCCCGGATATCATAAACAGAACTCCAAACTTCTGGAACTCCTCGATCTACATTAAGCAGTGTATAAACAGATTCCATAGCTGTTCTAACTGAATATTCTGTAGTAAATACTGTATCTCTAGTAGGGCTTTCAGCAAAGTTACCAATAAATGCCAAATTTTTTGATCCTTCTGGTACAACAGCTGGACGATCACCATCATGACGAGGCATGAAGTAACTAGTAATATAAGGCATATATACCGGAACGGTATTCATATTTTCTTCTGAAGACAATTCTTTAATTTCACTTTCTGGCACACCCAAATGATAAAGCATTTCTTCAGCAATTTCTTGTCCAGTACAGTCAACTACCTTTTTCTTAATATAATTCCCCTCAGTATCTGAATACAAAGCATAGATCCAGACTACAATTTCATTTGGCTTTTGAGTTGGAAAATGAGGTTGACGGTGAATAGTAAAACTTAGACCCCAATTTGAATCTGTAACCGTAATAATTCCACCAGTATTTACTTTTCCATCATACAAACTACGTTTAGTCAATCTTTCAAAGTAAGGAGCTACTTTTTTATTCTTTAACGTTGTAGTTGCAGAAACAAACCATGATTTTTCAGGTAAATTTTCACTAAAGACATCAGGGTGACCAAATGCCGGATCTTGTTTAGCTAGGTTTTCCCATAACTTCCAAGATCCACCCTTAGCATGAGTAATTGGCGCAGGAGTAGTTTGGTTGCCGTAAGTAGAACTTTCAGTAATTGAGCCATTAGTTACAAAGACAATATCATCTTCAGTTAAATCAATATCTTCTTGCTTACCGTCTTTCTTCATAACTATCTTTTTAGCAACTTTTTCATTTCCTTCATGGTCAACTAATACATTTTCTACTTGAACACCATATTCAAACTTAACGCCATGATCTTTTAAGTATTTAAGTAAAGGTTTTACCATAGAATCATATTGATCATACTTGTTAAACTTCAAGGCAGTAAAGTCAGGTAATCCATCAATATGATGAATGAAACGCATACAATAGCGTCTCATCTCTGCAAGAGAATGCCATTTTTCAAAGGCAAACATTGTTGACCAATAAGTCCAAAAATTAGTTTCAAAAAATTCAGGTGAAAACCATTCTTCAATTGTTTTTCCTTGAATTTCAGATTCTGGTGTTAAAACTAACTTAACAATTTCACTAGCATGCGAACCCAATTGATATAACCCATCTGTCGGTAATTCATTACCACGCTTATGAATCAATCGACAATTCGAGGAGTTAGGATCTTCTTTATCAAGCCAGTAATATTCATCTAAGTAAGAAGCACCTGGTATCCGCAATGAAGGAACTGATCGATACATGTCCCACATACATTCAAAGTGGTCTTCCATTTCTCTACCACCTCGAACTACAAAACCAGCATTAGGCCGCTTAGTCCCATCTAGAGATCCGCCAGCAACATCCAATTCTTCTAAAATATGAATTTTATCACCAGACATCTTAGCATCTCGAACCAAAAAGAATGCCGTTGAAAGGCCCGCTAATCCACTACCAATTATGTAAGCCGACTTCTTGTCTACATCAGCAGGCTTTTTCGTATCCGCAAAAGCTTCATAGTTTCCTTTTGAATAGTACATACAAGTGATCCTCTTTTCTATATTTGAATAGTATTAACACTTCTTATATTCAATTCTATGTAAAGCGGTTACAATAGTCAATCAATTTAGCTGTTATATTTATAATTTATTACTTATCAAGTTCTTCCATAGCGTTTCCATATCAGTCGGATCTGATATTTCAATTTTTTGTCTTTTTTCTGAAAAGGGGTCATCAAATTCAAGATAAAAGCAATTTAACGCTTGTCGCTTAAAATTATCTTTAATTCCATACAAAGGATCACCAAACAAGGGATGTCCTAAATATTGCATGTGCACTCTAATTTGATGAGTTCGTCCAGTCAAAAGCTGTAATTCTATTAAACTAGCACCTTTAACTTGATCTAAAACCCGATATTTTGTAACTGATCTTTGTCCGTTATTTACTACTCCGCGCTTAACCCCGGTATCTATTTTGCCAATTGGTGCATTAATAGTTCCTTGTCTTTGTGCTTCTTTAAAATTTCCATGCACAATTGCATGATATTTCTTAATAAACTCATTCTTTTCCATCTTACTAAAACGTGCATGCGCAACTGCGTTTTTTCCTACCAAAACTAATCCAGAGGTATCTCGATCAAGTCTTGTAATCACATGTGGCTTAAGCTCAGTTTGTTTTTGTTGTTGAAAATAGTGCAATAGGCGATTTACTACTGCATCACTATCTTCATAGCGAGATGGAATTGACAAAATTCCGGCATCTTTATTAATAACTAAATAATCTTTTTGTTCAAAAACAATATTTAGCTTCTTAGAAGAAGGCTTTAACCATTTATTTTCTTTTTCTTCTCCTAAAATAAAAATTACTTCATCCCCAGCATGCAGCAAGTAACTAGTATACCGGCGGTGATGATTTACTAGAACCATCCCACCATGATGTTGGCTATTAGTCAAAGCACGTTTAGAAAAACCATTTCTTAACAAAAAACGCCCCAATCTCTGAGGTGTTTTATTTTCAAATTATAATTTAAAATATTGCATTATTGTTTATCTTTAGGTTGGCCGATAAAGGCATCCTCTACACGATTCCAAAAATGAGTATGTTGATACTTATCAAAGCGAATAACATGTTGAGAAATACGGTACTCAATTTTCTTAATATGCTTATGATTAAATTCATATCCATCAAATGTAACTACGTAATGATCATCACTACCTGTTTCTGGCTTAATAGTGATCCATTCATCTGGTGCAATTACAATTGGAGATGAGAGCGTTCTAAACACACGGTTATTAATTGAAGCTATTTCAGTCATTTGTAAAGCTTTTAAACGTGGATGAATAACAGCACCCCCTAATGACTTACTATAGGCAGTAGAACCAGTAGGGGTAGAAACACATAAGCCATCTCCCTTAAAACTTTCAAAAAACTGGTCTCGGATGTAAACATCAGCCTTTAAAGTCTTAGAAACTCGTTTAATAGTTGCCTCATTTAATGCAAGCAACTTTTTCTTTTCACCTGCTCCAGTAGTAATGATCAATTCCAATAGTGGATAGGAAGCTGAAGATGGTTGCTTCTTAGTCAAATTATCTACCATTTTGTTAATTTCAAAATTACGCCAGTCAGTATAAAAACCTAGGTGTCCAGTATGAACACCGATGAATCGAATTTTATCAACTAGATTTTGGTATTTATGAAATCCTGAAATTAATGTTCCATCTCCTCCGACAGTAATTACCACGTCAGGATTTTCAGGATCAATCTCAATTTTTCTAGCATCTAGTAATTTTTCTAACGCTTTAACTACTGCTAAGGTTTCAACTTTATTATTATAAACGAGTGCGACTTTCATTATTGCTCTTTTCCTTTAGATTTAGTAAAAATTCTCTGTGCTTCCTGCACTTCATCTTTAATTGATGACATTTCTTCATCTAACTTATAAGCAGCTTCAGCTGTTGTCTTAAGTCGCTTAGAAATATCTTCCGGATATTTTCCCTGATATTTATAATTTAGTGTGTGTTCTACTGTTGCCCAGAAATTCATTGCTAAGGTACGAATTTGAATTTCAGCAATTATTTTCTTTGGTCCATCAGGTAAAAAAACTGAATATTCAATTACCATATGATAGGATCGATATCCTGATGGTTTAGCATTTTGAATATAGTCTCTTTCCTCAACTACCTGCATATCTTGCCGTTCATGAATTAGGTCAACTACTCGATAGATATCGTCAACAAATTGACACATAATTCTAATACCAGCAATATCTTGCATATCATTCTCAATGACCTCAGGGGCAATAACACGCCGTGTCATTTTTTCTTTAATTGAATCAACTGTTTTAACACGTCCGACCACGAATTCAATCGGCGAATGCTCACCCTTGTTTAAAAAACTTTGTCTAAGTGATCGAAATTTAACTTTTAATTCAGAAACAGCCTGTTGATAAGGCCATAAAAATAAATCCCAATCTTTCATGTATAAATCCTTTCCGTTTCAAACAAAATTATTCTACCATATAGAGGGATAACATTAACTAGTGAAAGGATAAAATTATGAGTAAAAATTTAGAAATTGAATCAAAAACCCTACTAGATAAAGAAACCTATGAGAAAATGCGTGCAGCTTTTACCGCAAAATCTGATTTTATTCAAAAGAATTATTATTTTGATACACCAGACTTTGATTTAAAAAATAGTGATGCTAGTCTAAGAATCAGAATTCTTGTTGATCATGCAGAGCAAACTATTAAAGTTAAAGAAACTAATCCTAAGGAAAAGAAATATAGTGAACGAGTTGAAATTAACGATTTACTATCTGTAGCCCAAGCAGAACAAATGACTCAAAGTTCATATGAGGGTACCTTCTTTTTATTTGGAGGAGATGTCGGTGATTACCTCCAAAAGCATTATTCTAATGAAGCAATTCACTCTTTGAAATTAATTTCCTGGAGCCAAACTCGCAGAATATTAGCTAACGGTCCAGAAAACTGTGAATTGACTTTAGATTTAACAGAATTTCCAGATGGATACTATGACTTTGAATTAGAAATTGAAAATGATGATCCTGATACCATCAAAAAGGTACTTTCTGAATTAGAAAAACAATTTAATTTTACAGCTAATAAAGAAA
>DBFNNF010000050.1:0-4371 GCA_048407585.1 Lactobacillus johnsonii
AAGATAGAAAATTAGGCCTATTTAGAAAGCTAAACATGGAAAATAAGCTTTAATTCAATACTTACTTGTTTTGCTTTCCTTCCTTAGATAAACTTATGTTTGTATTTTAGGAGGTGAAGCAATGATTAAAACTCAAGTAGTTAAGCTAAAAGTTAATAAAACCATGCAAAAGCATCTCAATGCTTTGTGCGATTATCGTAGATACTGCTGGAACAAAGGCTTAGAAACTTGGCAATTAATGTATGAAGCTCATACACTAAACAAAAAAGATAATCCCAGTCCTAACGAACGCAGAGTCCGCGATGAACTAGTCGCAAATAAAGCTGACTGGCAATATGATTTGTCTGCCAGATGTTTACAATTAGCGATTAAAGACTTAGCTAATGCTTGGAAGAACTTCTTTGATAAGTCACAACCTGATTGGGGAATACCTAGTTTTAAATCAAAGAAAGCTCCCAGACAAGGCTTTAAAACTGATAGAGCTAAGATTGTTAATGGCAAGCTTCGTCTTGATCGCCCAAGAAGCATCTCAAAAGAGTCTTGGTTTGATTTAAAAAGTTATGAAGCCCTAAAGATGGATGAAGTCAAAGTGGCAAGTATCTTCAAAGAAAAAGGGAGCTATTATGCAGCGTTGCCTTATGAAGAAGACATGCCAGCTAAGGCTAAAACTCATCAAAAGACAGCAGTTGATGTTAATGTTGGTCACTTCAGCTATACAGAGGGCCCAATCAATGTTTTGCCAGCTAAATTGCAAAAGCTTTATAAGCGTATCAAACATTATCAAAGAATGTTAGCACGTAAAAGAGAAGTTAACGGTAAGTTAGCTACAAAATCAAATAATTACTTTGCAGTGAGAACCAAATTGCAAAGAGACTATCGCAGAGTAGCTAATATCCAAAATGATCTTTTACAGCAGTTCACTACTAAGCTTATAGATAATTACGACCAAATTGTAATTGAAGACTTGGCAGTAAAAGACATGATGATGACGCATGTAGCTTCTAAAGGTATGCAGAGATCGCTCTTTAGCAAGTTTAGACAAATACTAACTTATAAGTGTGCATGGTACGGCAAAGAATTAATCTTGGCTGATAAAACATACCCATCAACTCAAAGATGTGCTCTGTGCGGTTATGTCAAAAAAGGTGATGAAAAAATCACTTTGCAAGGCAATAAAAAGCATGGTACCAAACATAATGAGTATATTTGTTATGAATGTGGCTACAATAATGATCGAGATGAAAATGCAGTACTAAACCTTTTAGCTTTAGCAAAATAAAGAAAATAAACGGGGCTGGCTAGGCCCTTAAGCTGTAAGAGCTGGTCAATGTGATTACTCCTATTTGGAATATCAGAATACTAGTGAAGACGACAGTAAATGAAACAAAGAAAGGAAAAATATATCTTTCTAATATGTAGAAAATTCGTATTCTTCTACATATTTCCATGTTTTATATAGCAGTTGTTTTTGTGATATAATATTTATAGTAAGAAGTAAGACGTAAGATATAAAGTGAAATGCTTTTAGAAGTATAGTAAAGAGGTAATGAAGATGGATAATCCACTTATGGGAAGAATGTCACAAAAAGGACAGATAGTCATTCCTGCTAAAATTCGTAAAGCTTTGGGATTGGATAAAGGTACAAAAGTAGCTTTTGAAGTAAAGGATGATGAGGTAAGAATTAAAAAATTGCCAACATCTTTAGACTGGGCACAATTAATTGCTGAATTACCAGAAGAAAAAGTAGAGATTGATAGGAATGGTAATTATGATCCTAAAAAGTCGCCCCATTTCCATGATTGGATGGTTAATGGTTAATGAAACCAATGGAAATTTATATAGCTGATGTCCCTTTTGAGGATAAATCCGATTCAAAGATACGGCCGGCTTTAGTTATCAAAGTAGCAAATAAGCGAGTAAACATTTTTAAAATTACTACAAAATTTAAAAGTAAACCTAAAAAAATTAAAAAACTATATTACCCGATTCAGGAATGGTCTAACGCAGGACTAAAGGAACAGTCTTATGTTGATACTCATCGAACCTATAATCTTGCTCAAGACGCTATATTTAGCAGGAAACCAATTGGCAAGTTAAATAGTACAGATGTAATTGGATTATTTGAATTTATAAAGAAGTTGAATCAATAATTAAAAGAGAAAGGGGAGGATATGTTACTAACATATCCTCCCCTTTCTCTTTTAATTATTGTGGTAACGATAAGATATAGAACTTGCAGGAGTTGATCGTTCTTACTAAAAATCAAAAAATGTCTATGTCTGTGTTACCAAATAGCTCGAACAAGGTTTGAACTTGCAATACTGAAAAAATCAGCTTTACCCTATTTAACGAGCTAAGTTAGCTTAAAGTTAATTATACAATAATATATACAAGAAAAGCATCCCATTTCATATCAGGCCCACACTTTCTTTTTCTATTGTCTGTAAAAACCATTATTAACAAAACGATACTTTTGTTAGTAATAAAAGTCATAGTTTAAGACAATTATTAACAAAATGGAACTTTTGTTAATAATAATAGGCATATTTTAAGATAATTACTAAAAAATAAAATTTTCTGCAATTTTATCGGATTATACACACGATGTTGTGTATAATATAAGTATGGAAAGGAGGAAAGATATGCCGTGGAAGCCAGCTAAAATGGTAAGATTTCTTTTAAAACATGGATTTATTGAAGAAACCAAAAGTGGCGGACATAGAGCCTTTTATAATCCTAAGACAGGTAGAAGGACAGAAGTTCCAATGCACGCCAAGGAATTAAGAAAAGGTACAGAAAATCAAATTTTAAAAGAAGCAGGTTTAAGCAAACGGGATTAATTGCCGTCTGCTTTGGCATATCTAAGTAATTTTAATGAAACAAGATATTATAACTTATCCTGTGATTTTAACAGAATATAATGATGAGTCAGGACATTATTATGTAGTTACTTCTCCTAATGTTCAAGGAATGGTTACTGATGGTGAAACTATTGCTGAAGCCTTAGAAAATGCTAAGGATGCCCTAGCAACTATGTTAGCCAATGGAAAACGTCCTATAGTCCAAGATCCTAGAGAATGGGTGCTAGAAAATAAACAACAGACATCATGGGTATCAGTAAATATGACTCGTTGGTTAAATGAGCATGAAAAAACTGTAAGAAGAAATATATCATTACCAGCTAGTCTTAATGAGTGGGCAAAAGAAAATAAGATTAATGTTTCAAAAGTAACAACACAAGCCCTTTATGATATGCAAAGTAAGTAATATAAAATTAAAACCGTTAAATCTTAGTATTACGTTGATCTAACGGTTTTGATTTTTATATGTACATATCACTATACCATCATATAAAGATTTGATTATATCACTGCTTAAGCATATGGATAATTGCACTAAGTTAAGAAGAGAATTTTGTAGTATTCATAAACAGGCGAGTTGGAAATAATCCATTTGTTTTGATAACAGAAAGGTTTAATTATGTTTTACTTTGCAACTTTTCATCAAAATAATCAAAATCAATATGAAGTTAATTTTCCGGATTTGGAACCATATGCAGCTACATATGGTGATTCTTTAGAAGAAGCGTTACAAAGTGCCCATGACTCTTTAGTAGGGTATCTACTAACTGCTGAGGATTTTAATGAAACAGTTCCTAAACCAACTATTGATCCAACACAGTTAAATGTAAAGTTAAACTATCCAGATTTTATGATGCCTGTAGAAGTAAATCTAAAATTAGAGAGAGAAAAAGAACTGAATAAGTTAGTAAAAAGACCTTAACAATTCCAAAATATTTAAACGATTTAGGTAAAAAAATAATATTAACTTTTCAGCAATTCTTACAAATGCTTTAAAGGAAAATCTGAATCTTAAATAAAAAACCGTTAAATCGAAGTAGTATTAATACTAAGATTTAACGGTTTTTGTTCTGTTTATATACTTATATCATCATATAGCTACATGGTCATTTCATCATTTGAACATATAGATATATATTTATAATGACTTTTTTAATTCTATAGATGAAGGAGATCTCTTTGCATACAGAAGGCAATATCGTTAGCTGCAGAGTATGGCGTTTTTGTTGAGGGTAGTTCTTCCAAGTATATAACTTGATCTGCATATTCATTAAAAGCGTGCTCCAGACTGGTTAAAAAAGCAGGATCATTTGGATTTTTAATTATTACTGAATAACCACTATCTGCCTTCAAATCTTCAAGAACTTCAATACCTTTAACATAGCGAAGTTCACTAGCGTAATGATCGTATATTTTTTGTTTTTTCATAGCTAAAGTAACCTTATTTGAATTTGCTGCCTTTGAACGTTTGTGATTGGAGGGGCGCGATTTGCGTTTTATGTGTCTTTT
>DBFNNF010000051.1:0-5980 GCA_048407585.1 Lactobacillus johnsonii
CTATTTAATCAGTATGATAGTAGAAATAAAGAAATTAATTTTGATGAGGGTGAGTAAAATGGCTGAAAGATTACAAAAAGTAATTGCGCAGGCAGGTGTTGCCTCAAGACGTAAGGCTGAAAAGATGATTAGTGCAGGACAAGTAACTGTTAATGGTAAAAAAGTTACTGAATTAGGAACAAAAGTTGAACCTAGCGACAAGATTGAAGTAAATGGGGTTCCAATTGAAAAAGAAGCTCTCCACACATACTTATTTTATAAGCCACGTGGTGTCATTTCTTCAGTAAGCGATGATAAAGGAAGAAAGACAGTGGTTGATTTCTTTGAAGATGTACCATATCGCCTTTATCCAGTAGGGCGTCTTGATTACGATACATCTGGTTTATTATTAATGACAAACGATGGTGAATTAGCAAATAAGTTAATGCACCCACGTAACGAAGTACCAAAGGTTTATGTAGCAAAGATTAAAGGAATCCTTTCTCCAGAAGAGATTCGCTCTCTTACTCATGGTGTGCGTATTGATGGACGAAAGAGTGCACCAGCTAAGTTAAAGATTTTAAAGACTGATGAGAAAAAGAAGACTCAAATTGTTCAATTGACTATCCATGAGGGTCACTACCACCAAGTTAAGAGAATGTTTGAAGCAGTACATCACTTTGTAGAAAAATTAGCTCGTGAAAAGTATGCCTTTTTAACTTTAAAGTCATTAAATTCGGGCGAGTATCGTGAATTGACGAATGAAGAAGTCTTTCGTTTAAATCACTTAGCTGACTAACGCTTTATTAAAAGCTATGATAAAATAAAACTAATAATCTATAATTTGGAGGACTTTTGAATGAAGGAAAATAAATCTCAGGACAATAAAGAACCAAAAGGCCCTTACAAGCATTTTGAGCGTCCTAAAACATCTAGAAGGGCAATGCATCATCGGGAGTCAGAACCAGCAGAGCCAGAAGTTACTTCTAGAAAATCTACTCAATCAGAAGGCAGTCCAAAAGGTCCACACCATAGTCAGTTATGGGCTGGATTGATTATTGTTGCAATAATTATCATTGCATTAATTCCGATTGTTTCCTCAAGATTGCACGCAAACTCTAATAACTTAGCTGAAAAGAGCGTTAAAGTGTCAAAAAGTTCATCTTCTAAGTCTCACAAAGCTAAAAGTAAAAAGAGTAAGCACAGCTCTTCTAAGAAGAGTAAGTCTAAGAGTAGCAGTGTGAGAAGAGAAGAAGAAAGTTCTTCAAGTCAATCTCAAGACACAACACCAGCTGTTGTTAGTCAATCAGAATCTCAAAGTAGTCAAGTTAGTCAAAGTAGTACGCAGTCTTATGAATCTAGCGCTAGTCAAACTACTACCCAAGATCAAAGCCAACAATCAACTCAAAACTCATACCAAAACAATCAAAATACTTGGCAAAACAATGGTGCAAGTAGTTCTTCACAACATGAGGCACCAAGATCTTACACTGTCCAAGAGGGAGATTCTTTATCAAAGATTGCCCGTGAAAATAACACTTCAGTGCACCACTTAGAACAAATTAATGATTTAGAGTCAGCTGATAGTATTAGTATTGGTCAATCAATAAAATTAAGATAATAAAAAACAATAATGTTTACAATTCTACCAAGAAGTATTATTATTTACTTGTAAAAAGTAAATACAAGGATGTTGTCTTCAGGGCAGGGCGAAATTCCCGACCGGCGGTTAGAGTCCGCGAGCTACACATGTAGTTGAACCTCAGGTACCGATAGTTATAGTCTAGATGGAAGAAGACAGACCAAAGAATTAAACATGATTTAGATGATTAATAAGGTCTGTTGCTGAAGCGACAGACCTTTTGTATGTTATGGAGGAACTATCATGCAAAGAAAAACAAGTTTAAGTCATGTAAGATTAGCCTACTGGCTCGCTTGGGCAATGATTGGTGCATTAGCATTTTTGATTATGAAGATTGAAGTCCCAATTATTCCCGGCTTTGATTACTTAAAGATGGATTTTTCTGATTCATTAGTAGCTTTAAGTACTTTGGTTTTTGGTCCTTTGGGCGGGACAATGATTGCCCTTTTTAAATCATTGTTGAGCCTCTTTATTTCGGGATTTAACCCAATTTCAATGATTGGTCAATTAGCTGCATTTTTAGCAAGTTTAGCTTATATCTTGCCATTCTACTTCATTAGCAAAAAGCATGAAGACAAAGTACAATACCAAATTTTGGGATTAGCAGTCGGAACGATTGCGTTAACGGTAGTAATGTCTTTAGCAAACTACTTCGTTTTAACTCCAATGTATATTTCTTTAATGGGCTTTAAGCTTAATTCATCGCTTTTAACTTATATTGTTTCAGCAATTGTGCCATTTAACCTAATTAAAGGGATAATTAACAGTATTGTCGTTTTACTATTGGCCAAGACCTTATTGCCAGTTTTAGAAAAATTTGTAAGACGTAACTTTTAAAGTCTAAATAGTAAAAATAATTTCATTTAGCAGGAGTCATTTGACTTCTGTTTTTTATTTTATGGTAGAATTTACTTTGAATGAAAAAGAAAGGACTAAATTATTTAATGCAAGTAGCTATTGATGGTCCTGCATCAGCGGGGAAGAGTACAGTTGCTAAAATTATCGCACATAATTTGGGCTATATTTATATCGATACTGGTGCAATGTATCGAGCATGTACATTAATTGCACACGATAATAACGTTGACTATGGTGATGAAAAGGCAATTTTGAACTTAATTGACCATAGTACAATTGATTTTAAGCAAGAAGATGGAGAACAAAAGGTTTACGTAAATGGTAAGGATGTGTCAATTGACATCAGAACACCTGAAATTACAGAGAACGTTTCTCAAGTTTCTGCCTTAAGATCAATTCGTGAAAAGATGGTTGAATTGCAGCGCGAAATGGCGGGTAAGCACGATGTTATTATGGATGGTCGTGATATTGGAACGACAGTTTTACCAGATGCAGAGGTAAAAATATTCTTAATCGCTAGTGTTGCATCAAGAGCTAAGAGACGCTTCTTAGATTTTCAAGAAAAAGGCATTCATCAAGACTTAAAAGATATCGAACATGATATTGAAGTTAGAGACTATAAAGATTCTCATCGTGAAATTTCTCCATTGAAAAAAGCAGATGATGCAATTGAATTAGATACTACAAACTTAACAATTGATGAAGTTGTAGCCAAAATAACCGAGATAATTCAAAAAAAGCAAAAAAATTAAACAAAAGTGTGGAAAAAAGATATCAAGTACTTTAAAATAAAGTATGATATTGGGAGGTAATTATGACAGATAATAGTAATCAATTCTTAGATGCTCTAAAAGAAATGCAGGGAGTTGAAGTCGGCAACATTGTTAACGTTGAAGTTTTAAGTGTTGAAGATGGACAAATCGCTGTTGGTGTTGAAAATGCAGGTGTTGAAGGTGTAATCACTAAGCGTGAATTCACTAACGACCGTAATGCAGATTTGAACCAATTGGTAAAACCTGGTGATAAGTTTGAAGCTTTAGTTCTTAGAAGAGCTGGTGGCGACAAGGAAAACGGTGAATTCTTCTTCTCAGTTACTCGTTTGAAGGAAAGAGAAGCTTACAAGGAATTAGAAAAGGTCTTCGAAGAAGGCAAGACTGTTGAAGGTACTGTAACTGGTGCTGTTCGCGGTGGTTTATTAGTTGACGTTGGTACACGTGGATTCTTACCAGCTTCATTGATTTCTAACCGTTACGTTTCTGACTTGAAGCCTTACATTGGCAAGAAGATGAACTTGAAGATCACTGAAATTGATCCTAACAAGAACAGATTAATTCTTTCAAGAAAAGACTTAATCGAACAAGAACGTGAAGAAGCTTTCGAAAACGTTGCTTCACAATTAGTTGTAGGTGACACTGTTGAAGGTAAAGTATCACGTTTAACTGGTTTTGGTGCCTTTGTTGACGTTGGTGGTGTGGACGGTTTAGTTCACATTTCAGAAATTTCTTACAAGCATGTTGATAAGCCAAGCGATGTATTGAAGGCTGGTCAAGATGTTAAGGTTAAAGTTATCGGTATTGATGACGATAGACACAGAATCTCCCTGTCAATTAAGCAAACTTTACCATCCCCATTTGAAGAAGCTACTGAAGGCTTACATGAAGGCGACATCATTGAAGGTGAAGTTAAGACTTTAACTTCATTCGGTGCATTCATCGAAGTAGCTGATGGAATTCAAGGCTTAGTACACGTTTCAGAAATTGCTAACAAGCACGTTGATAAGCCAAGTGATGTTTTAAAGGTTGGTCAAACTGTTAAAGTTAAAGTTTTAAGTGTTGACCCAAGTGACAGAAGAATCTCATTGTCAATCAAGCAAGCTGATCCTAATGCTGCTAAGAGTGAAAACAACTCACGTCCACGTCGTCGTCAAGATTCTGTAGCTGATAAGTACATGAACGACAATGACAACGGTTTTGCTTTAGGTGACATTATTGGTGATCAACTTAAAGATAAGGATTAATCGTCATTAGTCTAAAAAAAGCTGACTCCGGTCAGCTTTTTTTATTTCATTAGATAGAAAGGGGTAGAAATAATATGTCATTACCCGTAGTTGCATTAGTTGGACGTCCAAATGTTGGTAAGTCAACTATTTTTAACAGAATTATTAATTCTCGTGTAGCTATTGTTGAAGATAAGGCTGGAGTTACTAGAGATAGAATTTATGCCCGTGCTGAATGGATGGGTCATGAATTTATCCTGATTGATACTGGTGGTATTACTCTAGACTCTGGTGAAATTGAAGAACAAATTAAGGCACAAGCTGAAATTGCCATTGATGAAGCAGATGTAATTGTGATGTTAGGGGATGTTACGCAATATATGACTAACATGGATGAAACAATTGCTAAAATGCTTTATCGAACTAAGAAACCAGTTATTTTAGCCATTAATAAGGCTGATAATCCTGAGCAAAGAACAGATATTTATGACTTTTACAGCTTAGGATTAGGCGATCCAATCCCAGTTTCTGGTAGTCATGGAACTGGAATGGGAGATTTACTAGATGCTATTGTTGGTGAATTTGGAGACAAGGCTAACCAGCATGAAGATGATTCAATTCGCTTTAGTGTGATTGGACGTCCAAATGTCGGTAAATCTTCACTTGTAAATGCTATTTTAGGTGAACAACGTGTAATTGTTTCTAATATCGAAGGAACAACTAGAGACGCCATTGACACAACTTTTACCGATGATGGGCAAAAGTATACTATCGTTGATACAGCCGGTATCAGACGGCGTGGTAAGGTTTATGAGAAGACCGAAAAGTATTCTGTTTTAAGAGCGATCAGTGCTATTGAAGAAAGTGATATTACACTTTTAGTCTTAGATGCAAGTACTGGTATTCGTGAACAAGATAAGCACGTAGCAGGATATGCTCATGACGCAGGCCGCGGTGTAATTATTGTTGTAAATAAGTGGGATCTACCTAAAAAAGATAGTAGAAGTATGAAGGACTTTGAAGATACAATCAGAAGAGAGTTCCAATACTTAGACTATGCTCCAATTATTTTTGTTTCTGCTAAGACGGGTCAAAGAGTTCCAGATATCTTGAAGCTTGTTAAAGAAGTTCATGAAAACCAAACTCGTCGAATTCAGTCTAGTGTCTTGAACGATTTACTTCTTGAAGCAACTAGAATTACACCAACTCCACTTGTTAATGGAAAGAGATTAAGAATCTACTACATGACCCAAGTTGCAGTAACGCCGCCAACATTTGTTGTCTTTGTAAATGATCCAGAGTTACTTCACTTCTCATACCAGAGATTTTTAATTAATCAATTAAGACAAAACTTTGATTTTGTGGGAACACCAATTAAAATCTTAGCTAGAAAACGTAAATAAGCCTTAAATTTCAAAAAAATAGGGATATATCTGCGAAAAAGCTTGCAACTAAGCGTCTTAGTGTGCTAATTTTATTGCAGGGAATAAATGAATAACTCATTT
>DBFNNF010000052.1:0-5299 GCA_048407585.1 Lactobacillus johnsonii
TTTATTTTTTTGGAAAGCGCCTTCATCTAATTAAATTTTATCATACCAATTATAAATTTCAATTATTTTTCCAAATATATCTTAGTATTCATACAGCTAATGCATAAGAAGTTTACGTGTTAAGATCACATTTTAATGTTAGTGGTATACCAATTTTATATTTTTTCAAAAAAATTGTGTAAAGTCTGCTTCCATAATACGATTATCTTGCAAAGAATTATTTCTAAATTTATCGAAAGATCCAGAAGGTGAAAAAGATGGTTTCTAAAGATGAAATTATTACCATAATGACTGAGTTAGTTAACTCACTTAATAATACAAATCCTCATTCAGAATTTACTAACTTTCTTACAGATAATCTAAACACAATCAAATCTAGCAATGGCGTTGCTTTCACAGGTCAACTGCAATATTTTTTAATCGCGCCCCTGTTGTAAAGTTTTCCGATAATATCACGTTTACTTCACAAGAAGAAAAACTATGGAATAAACTCCTCTCTCTAAACGAGCTAGGAAATAATCTTTGGGGTGCAAGTTTATAATTCATTTCCAACTTCTTAATCAAATTTAACTTTTTTAATAAAAAACGTCACAATTTATTCACATTTTCATTCTAATATATAAACCATAGCAACGGGGAAGACAAAACCCCATCGCTATTAGCATTAACATCCAACTTTTTATTTTCATTCTTACTCCTCCAAGTAGATTGAATACATTTATCAGTCTTTGACTGATCCTATACTTATATATTTTGAAATCCGCGTCTTTCCCAGCGCGGATTTTTTTGTGGGCTTATTTTCGAGACTTTCATATAATAATAGTAGAAATAAAAGTAATAAATTCAATTAACTTAGGAAGGATTATTATGTTTTCACCAGTGATTCAGTCTTTGATTGCAGAAAAAGCAGGTTCATTTATTATTCCTGCTTCTAGGATTGCATTTGTGGAAGACGAAAACCCACTCTACCATGCTTTTTTAGTTCTTACTAAAATGAAATATTCAAAAATTCCAGTTTTGGATAAAGAGCAAAAAGTAGTTGGCTTAATCAGCTTATCGATGATTACAGACACGATGCTGACTCCTGATAATATTGTGATTGAACCTCTATCAGACTTAAAAGTTAAAGATGTAATGCAGACAAAATTTGAAACAATTAACTTTGCCCGCACTAATCTTGAGACGCAGCTCCATCTTCTAGTTGATAATCCTTTTATTCCAGTTGTAAATGATAATAATGTTTTTCAGGGGTTGCTGACTAGGCGAGAATGGATTAAGGCCTTTAATTATGTAACTCATTCAATTGAGGAAAAATACAACATTACTAAGAAAACCTTACAGAAAGAAAACCCAATAACTTAAATTCAATAAGTTAAGTTGTATAATAGTAATGTTTTAGTATTATTGATTAAATTAGTTGGAGGGAACGCTAATGAGAAATCAATGGAAATTTTTCACAATTCTTGGGATTGGTATTGTTGCAGCAATCCTAGACTTCCTATGTGGAGCACCTAAGATTGGTGGGTGGCCAATTTCCGGTATCTTAATTGATATCTTCGGAATTTTTATGGCTATTACCATGCTTCGAGAAATGATTGAAACCCTTGAATCTGGTCGTTGGGGCGTAGATATCTTGGCAATCATCGCTGTTGTTTCAACAATGATTGTCGGCGATTACTGGGCTGCTTGGATGATTTTAATCATGTTGACCGGTGGTGAATCACTTGAAGATTACGCTACAAGTCAAGCTGATAAAGAATTACGCTCTTTACTAAAAAATTCTCCAAGAATTGCTGATAAGTTAGTCAACGGTAAGATTGAAGAAGTTAAAGTTGATGAATTAAAAATTGGCGATATCGTTTTGATTAAACCTGGTAGTCAAGTACCGGTCGATGGAAAAATTATTAAAGGAAACTCTAGTTTTGACCAATCTTCTTTAACAGGTGAATCAGTTCCCGTTGATAAAAAAGTTGGCAATGACTTAATGTCAGGATCTATTAATGGGGATGCAGCTGTAGAAATGAAAGTTACTAAAGTTGCTAAAGATTCTGAATATCAGTCAATTGTTGCCTTAGTTAAATCTTCTGAAGCAAAACCAGCTAAGTTTGTTAAAATGGCTGATCGTTATGCTGTACCATTCACTATTATTTCCTTAATCATTGGTATTGCTGCTATGATCACGTCTGCGGTAACTAATCCAGCCCTCGGTTGGCAAGCACACTTTTTACGTTTTGCTCAAGTTATGGTTGTTGCCTCTCCTTGTCCATTGTTAATTGCAGCACCAGTAGCAATGGTTTCAGGAATGAGCTCAATGTCAAGAAGCCACATTATTGTTAAATCTGGTACCACTCTTGAAAAGTTATCCCGTACCTTAACTTTTGCTTTTGATAAAACTGGAACCTTAACTGAAAATCAACTAGTTATTGATCAAGTTGTTTTACCAGAAAATAGTTCTATTTCAAAAGAAGAACTACAAAGCTTGGCAGCTAGTGTTGAACAACAATCGAGTCACGTTATTGCTACTTCATTAGTTAAAAGTACTAATAAAAACTTGATTAAGCCAGTTACAAACTTAAAAGAAGCTACTGCTAAAGGAGTTAGCGGTGAAGTAGACGGCAAATTAGTTAAAGTTGGTAAGCTATCTTATGTTGATCCGGATCAAGAAAAGATCACTGTTCAATCAACTGCTGTCTTTGTTTCAATTGACAATAAATTTGCTGGATATATTACTTTCCAAGATCAAATTAGAAAGAATACACCAGAAACAATTGCTCGTTTACGTCGTCAAGGTGTTAAGCAAATTATGATGTTAACTGGGGACCGTAGATCTGTAGCTGATAAAGTTGCCAAAGAAGCTGGAATTAAAGAAAGTGAAGTTCATGCAGACTTACTTCCAGCTCAAAAGATTCAAGCCATCAGAGATGTTAAACCTGACTTAAGACCGGTTGCAATGGTGGGTGACGGTGTTAATGATGCACCAAGTTTAATGGCTGCTGATGTTGGTATCGCTATGGGTGCTAAAGGAGCAACTGCAGCTAGTGAAAGTGCTGATGCCGTTATTATGGTTAACGATATTTCTAAAGTTAACGATGCTGTTGCTATTTCTAAACATACAATGAAAGTAGCCCACGTTGATATTATTACTGCTATTTGTATTGTTATCTTAATTGAGTTGATTGCCTTTACTGGTATTATCCCAGCTTTCTGGGGTGCAATTTTACAAGAAGTAGTTGATTTAATCACTATTTTGTTAGCTCTACTTGCTAAAACTAAGCCAACTAACCCTAAACAAACGGGAATAGAAAAACAATAACTAATTTGCAACTAACTATGTTTTTAGCTAAACTAATTTTTAGTTAAATATTTTTACTAGTGGTTGGGTTTTAAAAAAACTTTCAAGATTTGCTTATTTGGGTCAATAAGCGCTTGAAAGTTTTTTATTTTGCCACAAAGTTATAGAAAGCTGGGGAAAAATGCACTTTTTAGGAGAATTAATCTTAATTTTGCTGGCAACCACGCTCTTAGGACAATTATTTTCACGTCTTAATATGCCAGCAGTTATTGGACAATTATTATCGGGAATTTTACTAGGACCGGCAATTCTAGGTTGGGTCAAGCCAAATGAAATTGTCTCCCTCTTTTCAGAGTTTGGGGTAATTCTATTAATGTTTTTGGCTGGGTTAGAGAGTGACTTAGACTTATTAAAAAAGTATTTTAAATTAAGTTTTACTGTTGCTGGAATTGGAGTCATCTTACCAGTATTTTTCACAGGAATTGCCAGTTACTTATTTGGGATGCAGTTCCTTGAGGCACTTTTCATTGGAATTGTTTTTGCCGCTACTAGTGTTTCAATTTCTGTTGTAGTTTTACAGGAAGCTAATCAAATCCATACCCGTGCTGGCACTGCTATTTTAGGCGCAGCAGTTGTTGATGATATTTTAGCAGTTATTGTTTTAAGTTTATTTACCACTTTTAGTCATGAAGGTGGAAAAAGTGGTTTAACGAATAACTTTTTCCTTAACTTACTTATTGAAGTAATATACTTTGTTGCCGTTTGGGTTATCTTCAAATTTATTGCGCCATATTTTATGAAGTTGGCTGAAAAAGTGGAAGTTGATTATGCGGTAGTTATTGGCTCCCTAGTTCTTGCTCTCTCCATGGCCTGGGCAGCAGATTTTGTAGGCTTAAGTGCTGTTGTTGGAGCATTCTTTGGTGGTCTAGCAATTAGACAAACTCCACAATATAAGGAAGTTCAATCTTCTGTTAGTGCAATTGGATACTCTATTTTTATTCCTGTTTTCTTTGTAAATATTGGACTATCCATGACATTTGCTAGCTTTATCAAAGATATCTGGTTCATTATTGTTATGACTATCCTAGCAGTATTATCAAAATTCTGGGCTGGTAAATATTCAAGTGAATTATTTGGTTTTACCAAGAATGAAGGAAATATTGTCGGAGCAGGAATGGTATCGCGTGGTGAAGTAGCGCTGATCGTAGCACAAATTGGAATTACTCATCACTTATTCCCAGAAGACATTTATTCAAGTTTGATTTTGGTAATTATTATTACTACAGTTCTTTCACCATTTATTTTGAACTACTATATTAAGCGTGAAGTAAAAAAGAGCTAATAAAAACGAGGTCGTAATGGCCTCGTTTTTCTGTATTTAATTTACTTTAATACTTCCTAGAGATGTATCGGCTTCTAATACATTTTCAGTGTTACTGTTATTCTCAAAAGAATCTCCCCGCTTTTTGCCACTAACCGTAATTTTACCCAAAGAAGTATCTAAATCATATCCACTTGCATTACATTTATTAACCTCAATATTTCCCTTAGCGGTATCAAAACTGACTCCTTTTCGTGTCTTTAATTCTTTAATAGAAATATTTCCATTGGCTAAATCAATATCTCCCTTCTTAGTTGCCAAATAATCAGCACTGATATTGCCATTTGCACTCTCAATATTTAAATCAGTCAACTCTTTTTTTGGCATTTCAATTATAATTTTAGAATTTAACTGCTTAAGATTAAACACATTTACATGAACACCAGCTTTAGAGAATGAAATCTTTAAATTTCCGTTCTTTACTTTAACGTAAGGAGCAATTTTTTCTAAGCCAGAATAACTAACACCATATTTACTACTAGTTTTAAAAATTATATCTCCTGTTGGAATATCTACACTTACCTTATTAAATTTATTAAAAGAATAAGCTTGATTTACTATTTTTTTATTTGTTCTATAAAACATTATTATTCCTCCGCCTAAAATTGCGGTAGTAATAATTATAA
>DBFNNF010000053.1:0-1985 GCA_048407585.1 Lactobacillus johnsonii
AAGAGCAAAAACAACTTCAAGAATACACGCGATACTTAGAAGAGAGCGAAGATGAACTACGTGCTTTTCGCCATGATTATCGAAATATGTTTAATTCATTAAAAATCAGTGCGCAAGAAGGAGATACGAAGGAACTAATTCAAAAACTAGACGAATATACTAAGACTAATTTAAATGCCAAAGCGTTTGAAAAATATAGAGATGTTAATCACATTAAAATAAAATCTTTGAAAAGCATTATTATTGCTAAGTTAACGGAAATGTATGGATCAAAAATCCCATATAATTTCGAATGTAGAGATGATATTACTAAAATCCCTAACAATATTAATGAATTGGATTTAGTTAGAATTATTGGCATCAGTTGTGATAATGCAATTGAAGAAAGTAAGGCATTATTGAAACAGAATAAAAAAGCTCATATTGAAATTATGATTAGTTCAAATGAGGATGGCGAATTTGAATATGAAATTCAGAATAAAAGAAGAGATTCAGAAATTTCACTTAAACAAATCCAGCAACGTGGTTATTCAACGAAGAAAAGTCATTCTGGCATGGGTTTAGCCAATATCAATAGTATTAAGAATAAATATGAAAATATGACAATCTCTTATGAGGTGCCGAAGGGATACTTTGATTTCTATCTCGTAATTGAACCAGAGGAGCTAATTAACAGTTAATGAAAATATAGAAATTTATAGAAGAAATAGAAAAAAAGCTTATTTAGAAAGTTAAACATGGAAAATAAGCTTTAATTTAATATTTACTTGTTTTGCTTTCCTTCCTTAGATAAACTTATGTTTGTATTTAAGGAGGTGAAGAAATGATTAAAACACAAGTAGTTAAGCTAAAAGTTAATAAAACAATGCAAAAGCATCTTGATAATTTGTGCGACTATCGTAGGTATTGCTGGAACAAAGGATTAGAAACTTGGCAATTAATGTATGAAGCTCATACATTAAATAAAAAAGATAATCCTAGCCCTAATGAACGCAGGGTCCGTGATGAATTAGTAGCTAAGAAAGAAGATTGGCAGTATGAATTATCTGCACGTTGTCTTCAATTAGTGGTTAAAGATTTAGCTAATGCTTGGAAGAACTTCTTTGATAAGGCTCAATCTGATTGGGGTAAGCCTAGTTTCAAATCAAAGAAAGCCCCTAGACAAAGCTTTAAAACTGATCGAGCTAAGATTGTTAATGGCAAGCTTCGACTTGATAAACCTATAAGTGTCTCAAAAGAAGATTGGTTTGATTTGTCTAGTTATGGGGCCTTAAAGATGAGTGAAGTTAAAGTAGTAAGTATCTTCAAAGAAAAAAACGCTTATTATGCGGCTCTTCCCTATGAAGAAAAGATTGAATATAAATCTCAAACTCATCAAAAGACAGCAGTTGATGTCAATGTCGGTCACTTTAATTACACAGATGGACAAATCAATGTTTTGCCTGTTAAACTGCAAAAACTATATAAACGTATCAAGCATTATCAAAGGATGCTAGCCCGTAAAAGAGAAATTAATGGGAAATCAGCTATTAAATCAAATAATTACTCTGCAGTGAGAACCAAACTGCAAAGAGATTATCGCAAGGTAGCTAATATTCAAAATGATCTTTTACAGAAGTTTACTACTAAGCTTGTAGATAATTACGACCAAATCGTAATTGAAGACTTAGCAGTCAAAGACATGATGATGACGCACGTAGCTTCAAAAGGTATGCAGAGGTCTTTATTTAGTAAGTTTAGACAGATATTAACTTATAAGTGTGATTGGTATGGCAAAGAATTGATCTTGGCTGATAAAACATATCCATCAACACAAAGATGCGCTAAATGCGGATACGTCAAAACGGGTGATGAAAAAATTACTTTGCAAGGCAATCAAAAGCATGGCACAAAACATAATGAGTATATCTGTTATAAGTGTGATTACAGTAATGATCGAGATGAAAATGCAGTTTTAAACCTTTTAGCTTTAGCAAGATAAAAAA
>DBFNNF010000054.1:0-1729 GCA_048407585.1 Lactobacillus johnsonii
AAAAATATTTTCTGAAAGAGAGCGATCAATATTTTCATTAATTAGTGTTTCCGTGATCCTTTTGTCTTCACCAACAATATTTTTTAATTTTACATAGTTACTTAAAGAGACATCTAGAACTTGGTCACTTCTTTGGATCAATATTTGAAGCGCCATATTAGTAATTTGATATCCTTCTTCTTTACTTATGGCCTTAATTATTCCACTAACTTCATAGGGTTTAAACGTAGTTTCAACCACATTAACATGTTCAAGCAAAAATTTACTAATCTTTTTTCTACGATCGATTTTTTCATAATTAGCCACAAAAACAACTACATCCTCTAAATCACTCAAATGTTCAATGATTTTAGTTAATTTTTCAACTTGTTTTTTAAACTTTTGTGGTACTTTAGCCATTAAAAAGAAAGGATTCTTCACAACAACAACTTTCTGATTACTGAATAAAGAAGACTCTGTTAAAGTTGCCATTAATTCATCAAGTCCATCTTCAAGGCAGTCTACAATCACTTGATCAAGTTCAGAAAAAGATTTTTGATTGAGGTAGTTGCGAACCAAATAATCATTAAAAAATGAATCGGGTCCTTGAATCAAAAGATTAGCATTCTTAGGATTAGTCTGTTTAAAAAGAGAGATTAATGTCATTTTGTATTTCCTTTATAAAAAGTCGTAATCTTATCACCTTGAAATGGTGAGTAATTCCAAGTAATTGTACCACTATCTTGCGTATTTAAATATGGAATACCTAAGTCTTTCAATGTTTTTAAAGTTTCTTGATGGGGATGTCCAAAACGATTATTGCGTCCTGAAGAAATAAAGACTAGGCGTGGATTTAACTGCTTTAAAAAATCTGGATCGCTAGAAGTTTTACTACCATGATGGCCTAATTTAAAGTAATCAACTTGGAAATTATAGTGATTTTGTATTTCTTTTTCTCCTTCTCTACCCAAGTCTCCAGTAAAAAGCCAACGTTTATTTGCTAACTTAAAAGTTATAGATAAAGAATCCTCATTCTTCCCTAAGCCGGCTTTAAAAGGATAAAGCACATCAAAGTCGATCGCGCCTTCTCTAACTTTATCACCTGCAAGAAGTGGCATCAGTTGCACATCCTTTAAATGATTGCTTATTTTCTTCATAAAAGACTGATTATCAGTCAAACCTCTAGCAAAATATAGATGCTTTACTGGAATTTGATCCAGTAAAGCTTTTAAATCACCAATATGATCTGCATCCTGATGACTTAAAAAAACTCCATCAAGATGATCAATTCCCTGCGCATATAAAAATGGAATAGTGATCCGATTTAACTGTGGTTCACTTTTTCTTTTACCAAAATTTAGTTTTCCGCCCGTATCTATTAAGTATGTTTTTCTATTTAAGGGCGTCGTAATTAGAATACTATCTCCCTGTCCTACATCAATAAAAGAAACTTGGCCCTTAAGTGGAAAATGAATCAAACAGAAAAAGCTAGTATATGCCCCAAGCAAAATTACTCTTAATTTTAATTTCTTTACTTTATTCTTAGGCATAATAATCAAAAACAAAGTCACAGCCAATAAAAATATAGTTTGAAACCAATTTATTTGCCCAAAAGTTATTAATCCCACCTGCTTATCAGCAATAAAATTAGTTAAGTCCGCAATGACTTTAAAAATTGGTTCACTTATTCTGGCAATATCTGGTAAACACCAAAATAGAAAAATCACAATAAAGGTTAAAGGCAACAGAA
>DBFNNF010000055.1:0-4949 GCA_048407585.1 Lactobacillus johnsonii
AAATTAAAGAATAAAGTTCTAACTCTTGAGAGCAAACTTGCAATTCAAAACGATACTTACGAACAACGTCTAAGAGCCGAAATTGCAAAAAAAATCGCAGAAGCTACTGAAAGCAATATAAAAAAAGTTAGAGAAGCTGAAAGAAAAGCAGATGATGAAAGAAACAAATTTGAAAAACAAGTCATACTTACCAATCAGTTGAATCAACAATTGATTGAAAAAACTGCTGCTTTGTCAAGTGAACAACAATCAAATAGTAATGTGATTTCTCCAATTGTTCCAGCGCCCAGTTCTCCAATAATTGAAAATAATAAAAGCAATTGGAGAAGTAAAGCTTTAGCAGCTGGAATTGGTGTTATAGCCACTTTAATGTTGGTTATGGGAGGAGTAGTTGTAAAAAATCAAATGTCTACATCATCTTCTACTGCAACTCAAACACTTCAGCCATCTACTTCTCAAGAGACACTTACTACAGATAATAATGGTGAATTTGTCTATACAACGAAAGATGGAAAAAAATACCATGTTACAAAAGATGATAGTAATTCCGGACATTATAGAGATGAAAATGGAAAATATCATACTGTCATTTTCAATAAGCAAGGTGAATAAAGTTGAAAGAAGTAACAGAGGTTCAAGAACTTAATAACGAAACAAAAGTCGAAAGAACCGAAAAAAAAGAAATAGATGCGACTATTAATCACTCTCAGGCTAGTCTTACTGAGTTACCTGCGACTAATGTAAACGATATAACGCAATCAACGGTTTCATTTTTCGGTTCCGTCGTAATTGGAATTGGACTTACAATATTATTCAAAAAGGTAAAAAAACAATGAATAACTTGAGAAATTATGCAGGTAATCGAACAAATTTACGTTCCAAACCTTTAAGTCAAATTCGAAAAATTAGAGCACTTTCTGGTTCTCTCGGTGCACTAGGAGATTTCTTAGTTACGACAATGATAAACATTATTTGGGGAGTATTTACTTTAGCCCTTGGCGGAGTTTTCCTGTTTATCACTTTAAAGCATGCTGGGTTTTCAATCATAGTTAAAAATATTGTACCGGCTCTTATCCTATACTCTGGCATAATTTTAATTACTTTAAACATAATAATGACTAACCCTGTTCAAGGTATGCAATCAAAAGTTTCAGTAAAATTTCTAATCAACAAATATAAAAAATTAAAAACTGGTACAAAAGCTGCTCAAATTTTTAAGCCATTTTCGTTCGTTGAAGAAGATACTTCGAAAAGTATAGTTAGAGAAGTTGTCAAAGAAGGAGTAAGGGAACGAGAATATTTTATGGTTGCATACAATGTTCGCGGAACTGTAAGTCCAACAACTTTTGATCATGATTTAGAAATATCGGCTCAAGCTGATGTTGGCTTACTTAAGAACTTAGAAAGAAAGGCACTAATTGTAAGTGCTGTAAGTGTTGAAAAAACTACGGTACGTAAACGGCCATTACCAACAAATGCTACTCCAGAAATGATTAGAAAACGTAACCTTCAATATACGGTTACTAAAAAAGATTCAAATAATCAGCAGCTAAAAATCACTCTTATATTAGTTGCACCAACATACGATTTATTAGTCGAAAAAAATAGCCAATTAATCGCATCATTTAATCGAGGATTAGTAGTAGGATATAGCCTTTTATCAGGAAATGAGTGTAAGGAAAGATTTAAAAGTATTTTTGGATAATGAGGTGGTAGGGAATTGTTTAAAATTCATAAGAAAAAGAAGGGTAAAAAAAAATATAGTACTGAGTTTATAGGCGAATCTGGTTTTACATATCCATTTGGATATGTAGACACAGACGCATATATTTTTTTAGGAAAGGGAAGACCAGTACGAGCTATTTTTGACATAGTTTTTGCTTACGGTACTAATAGACCTGACAATATAGGGTGGGTAAATAAGGTTATTCCAAGATATTATATTGAAAGTGGAAAAGTGATCTTTGTTCAACGACAAAAAGGCATTCCTAAAGAAACTGAAGATAAAATTTTTCAAAGTAGCTTACCTTCAAATGTAAAAACAATGAGTAATAGTACAACAAAAGATACTAGAGAAGATGCTAAAAATAGCTCTAGAACTGTTGATCTTGAACTATCGGCAAGTTTGTCCCAAAGTGATACAATTGTTGATTCTGATTTGATGCTTATTGTTCAAGCACGTACACCTGCAAAAGTAGAAAAAGTAATTAAAGAGTTAAAGCTTAATTATAAAAAAGCTGAAGTTGAAGGCATAATGATAGTAAGACGTACTGGAGAACAACTACAGTCACTAAAAACATTATTGACCTCAGTTCATGGAGATAGTTTTCACAATACAGATATGATTAGTGTGGCTGCAGGACGTCTATTTTTACCTTCTGCCGGCTTCTCTGATCAATATGGAGTAAAAGTAGGTAGAGATGTTTTTTCTTTTATACAAAACAATCCGGCCGTTATAGACTTTAGCAGCATAAAAAATGCGATTATTTACACGGGTGGTACTCACCCGGTTGTATCTATTGATGGTGATGAAGGCGCTAATTTTATGCAATTTGGGGGAAGTGCACTATCGCATGTTATTGCAGATGGTCAGTATCTTAATGGGGCACGCATTCATCACATTGTTCTAGCAAAAAATGATTATCATGCTGGTGATAGCTTGATTTTTGACATGTCAAAAGAAGCTATTAATCCTCTAGAAGTATTTGGCACACCAGAAACAGTAGTTCAAGATGCAAATGCTAATTTTGATAAAGTTACTAGAATGTTGTTAATGGCTGCAAGTGCAGAAAATAATCCTTATATCAAAAGCAATTTAAAAAAGCAATTAATTGAATGGGTCACTTATCGTGCTAAAGGGAATGGTATCTATACTGATGACCCCGAACATAATCCAGTTAAAGCTCAAAAAATTTTAGCAACGGATAATCATGAAGACTATCCCGTCCCGGCTGACTTCTTGCTTAGTATGAATACAAATTTAGCGGATGCTTCTAACTCAGGACCTGAGGAAAAAAGAGATGCTAAGCTAATGTATGACACAATGAGTACTTTAGTACGCACTTATCCATCAGTATTTGATAAGACAACTACATTACCAAATGTATTTACATCAGATCAAAGAAATATTTATTATGATTTATCAAATTTGGGAGAAGACCCGAAATTATTAGCAATAGTTTTTTTAAATGTAATCGCCTATGTGACTAATAGGGCACTTCCCGGAGAAACAATTTGTATTGATGGAATTGATGAAATGGAGCTTCCAGTAGAGGCCCTAATGGCTTATAAAAAGAGAATAAATGTTAAGGGAATTAATTTAATTACAACTTTTGAAAGTTTAAATAAGAGTATCAATCCTTATTCATATAAAGATTTTGTAGGATATTTAAATGATCAGGATATGGTCGTTTTAGGAAAAATTACTAAAGAAGATGTAGATACATTTACAAATTTGTGGCAACAAAAATTACCACCAATAGTTGCAAATCAATTAATAGGTGGCAGCGATGGTATTTTTTATTTTTATAGAAAGAAAGATCATCTTGGAGCAGTAGTAGACGTTCAACTGATCTTATAGGGTGACAAATGAATATCAAAAGTAAGGGCTTGTTAAAAATTTTAACAAGCCTATTTTTATTCAACATTTTAGTATCCACGATACCCGTAGAAAAAGTCTCTGCTAATTTTGAACCAGACTACAGTCAATGTGTCACTGACTCTAAAAAAAGCGATAATGCTAAAGGTGACGATGAATCAACAGGAAATAGTGCTGCAGTAACAGGTGATTGGACTAAAAAAGGTACTAAAGCATATAGCATAGCAAAAGAAACTTTTGATGGCTGGGTTGAAGTTAAGATGTCAGGCGCCCAATCAGCAGGTATCGTAGGTAACATTGGTGGTGCAGAAAACACAAGTTGGGTTTTAGACTTAAAAGAATTTGGTGGTGGATCTGGTGGAGGACTATATCAATTTACACCATACACAAAGTATTTGAATGATGCTAAATCAGATAAATCATGGTCTGTTAAAAACCAGAGAGACGTTGTTATGCACTTAGAGCCACAAACTGTACAAGCTTTTTTTAATGCTACAAAATCAGCATCCCCAGAAGAATCAGCCGAAAAGTGGGAAGTAATGTATGAACGGCCTGCTAGTGTTGGAGCAACCCTTAAAGCTCGACAAAATGCTGCACGAAAAGCATATGAACTTTTTGGTGGTGCAAATATTTCAGCCGGAAGTGCTATTTCTGGTGCTAATTCAGCAGTAGATAATGGGCAAGCAGAACAGCAAAAGAAAGATCCATGTAATAATCTAACGTCAACAGGAAATAGTGATGGTGGAATTGTTGATGTAGCCAAATCTTTATTAGGCTATTTCCACTATGACCAGATTCACGGTGAATCGCAGATAGGTTCTGTTGATAGTCCAGATAAAGATGGGAGAACCGACTGTTCTGGCTTTGTATGGTTGGTACTAACAAAGGCTGGGTATAAAACACCCAAAAATATGTCATGGTTTACCATGCCAATGGAAGAGGATGCAAAAAAGGATCATAAGTGGCTAGAAGAAATATCTGAAAGCGAAGCTGGTCCCGGAGACGTAGTTATCGTTAACACTGGAAATGGAGCTGGTTCAGCCGGCCATACTGCTATTTTGGAAGAAAAGTGGAAAGGCGACAAAACTAAAGTTATCCAAATGGGAGGTATCAGCAACTCTGGTGGAGTTAATGAATCTACATTTAAAGAGTCATTTTTATCTTTATTAAATGATGGAAAGCCCGTATTTGCTAGACCAGTAAAAAAATAGATAAGTAGAGGACTTTGATTGTGAAAAGACGAACCATAATATTATATGCTTCTGCACTGCTGCTAAGCGTTATTGAAATAGCAGCTCTAGGTATTTGTATTGGTACCAATCCCAATAATGCAGAAGCAATAAATTTAAAA
>DBFNNF010000056.1:0-12010 GCA_048407585.1 Lactobacillus johnsonii
ATTTTTATATTTTTCTACACTATGATTTTTCATTTCTTACCTCTGATAAGTATTGTCTCAACTGTTTAATTGTATCATTCAACAAGACGAAAAAAATACTTATTTAACACTTTTATTCTTCAGGAACTGACATATTTACCATATTTCTTCCCTTGCGATAGGCTTGTTTGATGTCATTAATAGTTAAATCTTTACCCTTTTGATCATATGCAACTAATACTTCTCTAACACCATCAGCAAACTTACTTAATAATCTAAATATAGTAATTTCTGCAAAGAATAAAACTAACAATAAGAAAACAGCCGTCGCAGAGATACGTGAAAGTGCAAATAAGTTATGGAAGAAAATAATAGATAAAACTAATGCTAAAAAGGATCCACCTAAAACAGTCCACCTAAATTTATTTAGTGGTCTAGAAATATGGTATAGCACCATCATCCCTACTGCGACTAATAACATCGTAGCCGTTGTAGCTACTTCTGGTCTTCCTAATTCTAAAACCATATCTGCCACTACCAAAATTGAGACCGCGAGCATATCTGTAATTCCACCAGGAATTGCCCTTGACAATACATTAGGAATAAATTTTCCGCGAATACGGTTGTAATTATTTTCAAGAGCTAATAAGAATGATGGTAGACCAATAGTAAATGCTGAAATTAAGGCTATTTGAGCCGGACGTAATGGATAAGACATTGCAAAGGCAAGAGAAAAGATAGCCATTAAAAATGAAAAGATATTCTTTACCAAGAACAAACTAGCTGATCTTTCAATATTATTAACTACTTTTCTACCTTCGTCTACCACTTTTGGCATTCTAGCAAAATCAGAATCTAATAAAACAACTTGGGATGCTTGAACAGCAGCACTATTACCTGATGCCATAGCAATGGAACAATCCGCCGTTTTCATTGCTAAAATGTCATTGACTCCATCTCCTGTCATTGCAACAGTATTACCATTTTTTTGAAGAGCTTTAATTAACTTTTTCTTTTGATCAGGCTTAACACGTCCAAAAACGTTATATTTTTTAACAACTTCTTCATAGTCGCCTTCACCAATTTCGGTTGCATCAATCAACTTATCTGCATCGCGAATACCTGCCTGCTTTGCAACGCGTGCTACTGTTAAAGGGTTATCTCCAGAGATCACCTTGATATTTACCCCTTGACGATCAAAATATTCAAAAGTACTTTTTGCTTCTTTACGGATTGGATTAGAAATTAAAATATAGCCTAATAGCTCAACAGGCTCTACTAATTTTTCCTTTTCATCCCTTAGTGCATGCGGATATTTTCCAAAAACTAAAACACGATATCCTTGTCGGGTATATTGATTTATTTCTTTTTCGTAATTTTTAAATTGATCCCGCAATACAAACTCAGGTGCACCCATTAATAAAGTATTGTTCTTAATAACTGCCCCACTATATTTATTTACCGAAGTAAAAGGGATGATTTGCGTAGCTTGAATATTAAATTTCTGATTAAATGCTTTTGCGACAGCTTTGATGGTTGCATTATCATGCGGCATATTTTGGGCAAAAATAGAAATTTCTTTGCTTAACTCTTCTTTAGTAACACTAACTGGAATAACTTCCTCTACTTCCATTTTAGGTTCCGTAATCGTTCCAGTCTTATCAACACATAGCACATTAACCCGAGCTAATGTTTCAACACTTTTCATATCATGAAGCATAACTTGGGAACGCGCTAAACGCATAGCTGCTAATGCCAAAGCAATTGTCGTTAATAAATACAGACCTTCAGGAATCATTCCAATAATTGCTGCTTCCATCGAGACAATACTGTCCGCTAAATTTAAATGATTTACATAACGGGCAACAATGAAGAGAGCAATTCCACATGGGATAATGATGATTCCAACCCATTTAATCAATCGATTAATTGAGCGCACCATTTCAGAGCCCTCTTTTGAATTCATCGCTTTAGCTTCTAAAGTTAGCTTAGAAACATAAGAATTCTTACCAACCTTTTCAAGCCGCGCATAAGCTTTTCCTGCAACTACAAAGCTTCCAGACATTAACTCTGCGCCAACATCTTTCTCTATTTCATCGGCTTCACCAGTTAGCAATGCTTCATTTACTCGTAATGTCCCAGAAATAACTTGCCCATCAGCAGGAATTTGATCCCCTGTTTTAAGTACAATCACATCCCCTAAAACTAGATCTTCGATTGGCACAATTTTTTCTTCTCGATCACGAATTACGGCTATTTTTGTTGTATTCATAACATTTAACTTGTCTAAAACACTTTTTGCACGTAATTCTTGGACAATCCCAATTATCATATTTGCGATAATAACTGGTAAAAATGTTAAATCCTTGTATTCTCCAACGATCACTAACAAGATCGCTAATACTAAAAATATCAAGTTAAAATACGTAAATGTATTTTCTTTAATTATTTGCCAGGTAGTCTTAGCCTGATCATTAACAGCTCGGTTAACTTTTCCCTCTTTAATTCTTTGCTCAACTTCTGCTTGTGTTAAGCCAATTGGTTGTTTAAAGTTTTCCTTCATTTGCATCCTTAAAAAAATTAATCTATCTGTAAATTGTCGTCTTTTTCAATCGTTACCTCACCAGCTACATCAGTATTAAAAAAATCAGAAATCTGGTGAACATCCCAGTTTTGGCCAAGTCCCCACATAAGTTTAGTAATTGCACTCTCTGAAGTCATATCCCGAGCACTAATTGCTCCTTCAAGCAATGCTTCTCTCCCAACTTCATATTTTGTAAGATCACTTCGCTCATATAAGCATTGACTCGTCGCAATAATCGGTATTCCTCTTCTAATCAACTTTCCAATTGCAGCTACCATATTTCTTCGGATATAATTCATCCCGCCTAAACCATACGCTTCAATTACAATTCCCTGACATCCGCTTTCGACCATTGCAAATAGCAAATTAGGATCAAAACCCGGGAATAGTTTAACTAAAGAAACATGAGGATTAATATTAGTGTTTAAAGTTGTTTCTTTTGTGTTTTTAGGTAATTTTTGTTTAGAGAATACCAAACCATCAGATGTTACTCTAGCTACCGGTGGCACATTAACACTTTCAAAAGCATCAAAATTGATCGTTCTTACTTTAACACTTCTGCACCCCAGCATAACTTTTCGATCAAAGGCTAAATAAATATTGGGATGACAACTAGCAGCTGCCGCAAAGGCCAATTTCAAATTATCCGGTGCATCACTCAGCACTACATTAATTGGAACCTGACTTCCAGTTAAAACAACTGGAATATTAATATTTTGCAGCATAAAAGAAAGCATGGATGCTGTATAGGCCATGGTATCAGTACCATGAGATACCACAATCCCATCATACTTATTTCGATTTTCATAAATTTTTTCAGCAATCAATTTCCATTCTTCAGGCTGAATATTAGATGAATCAAGTTGGAGAATATCTTCGACAGTAATATCATAAGGTAATTCCCCTAACATATTGATTAACTGCTCACCAGATTCTTTAGGCACTAACCCAGCTTCTGAAACAACTGACGCAATTGTTCCACCCGTTGAAAGCAATAATATTTTCTTTTGCATTTTTCACTCACTCTTTAATTCTCTTGTTCTATTAATTATACGAAAAAAGTTGTCATAGTTTAAATTCCATGACAACTTTTTAATAAAAATCTATCCGGCATGCCGCCAGTCTTTATCCATTAAAATACGAGCTGCAATTAAACCTAATGGTAAACAAATTACAATCATTAAAGCTTGAACCATCCATAAGGCTCCTGCATTTAATGACGTTAATCCTAAGTTAAACATAGCTCGGTACATATATAGTCCCGGTACCATAATTACAATTGATGGCACCGTAATAGCAATTCTCGGGAAACCGGTTTTGCGTCTAATAATTGAAGCTAACATTCCCGCAACAAAGGCTCCGATAAAAGCAGCCACAGCTGGTGGAACATTTGACCAATCAACCAAACTTAAGCGTAAAGTATTTGCTATCGCTCCGGAAATCCCTGCAACAGTTGCCATTGGAATTCTAGAATTAAACATAATTGAGAAGCCAAAAACTCCGCAGAAACTAGCAACTAATCTTAAAATAGTTAAAACTAATGGTGTTAGTCCTAATTTCTCAAAGTTTTGTGGATGTAGGTTTAAGATCAAAGCCATTACCCAACCAACTGCAGTTGCAACAACAATAATCATGATTGCATAAGCCATTCTCTCTAAGCCTGATCTCATATCAAGCTTAGAAATATCTAGCCCAGACGTAATAAATGGAAAACCTGGAATCACAAAGAGCATGGCTCCAATATATCCATCCAAATGTCGCAGACTGACTGGATAAAATAATCTAATTAAGTAAAAACTCCCTACATATACCGCACAAGCTACGGCAACTGCAACGGTAATATTCGCTAAAATAGTTAGATGACGATCAATCATTTTTCGGCGAACGTAATTTCCACAACTTGCACCTAAAAATGCACAAATAACTTCAAAAATTCCTCCGCCTAGTAAAAAAATAAATCCTGCACATGCAAGACCAGCAGCCAGTCCAACTTGCCACGGAGCATATTGCGATTTCATTGTCGAAATCTCTTCTAATCGGTTATGAATTTGCCCAATCGTCCAATTTCCGTTATCTTTTTTAAACTGACTAACAAAGTTTTCCATACGGTCCAACTTAGTCGTATTCACTCCTGTTGATGGTAAGCTTAGAGCTTGAGTATAGCTCTTACCATCCGCATCAACACAAGTATATTCAATTGAAACAAGTCCAATATCCGTGCTGCATGTCATATCTAAACAGCGAGCAATTGTATTCATCGCTGATCTTACACGCCAAGCTCCGGTCCCACAAGAGAGAAGCATCATCCCAATATGCCCTACAATTACCGATCGTTCGGCCAAAGTCGCATTTTTAGCAGGTGTAATATTATCACTAGTAAAAAACTCCTGCCACCGAATTCGCATATGATGATGATGCGACAAAGTATGTTGATGATGGAGCTGATTTACACGTTCATTTTTACTTTCTTTACTATTCACTTTCATAGTCCCCAAACTTTGATTAAATATCATACCTTTAAAATTTTATCACACAAAAAACGTCTTGCACTCTCAACTTAAGTACAAGACGCTTTTAATTATTAAAATTATTGTTTAAAGGTCAATCCCGTCAACAACTTCCTTCATCTTAGCTGCTGAATAAGCCATTTTCTTCTTTTCATCTTCTGATAAGTGAAGCTCAATTACATCACTAATTCCATTAGCAGTAACTACAGCTGGACTTCCTAAGTAAAGATCATGAATACCATATTCTCCAGTCATTGGTGCAGATAGCGGCATCACTAGAGCTTTATTTTCTAAGATTGCCTTACAGATTTGTGTTAAGCACATTGCAACCCCATAAAAAGTTGCTCCCTTATTAGCAATGATCTTACCACCCTTTTTACGAACATCAGTCTCTAATTCAACCAATGTTTCTTCATCTAATTCTTTATAAGAACGAAGAGGCTTATGATCAATAATTGCTTCATCAAAGTTTTCAAAAGATGTATCACCATGTTCACCTAAGACATAAGCATCAATATGATCCACATTGACACCAGTCTTATGTGATAAAGCTACACGCAAGCGAGCTGTATCAAGGGATGTACCGGTTCCGATAACTTTATTCTTAGGAAAACCAGATAACTTTTGAGTTAAAGTAGTTAAAATATCTACTGGATTAGCAGAAACGACAAAAATACCGTTAAAACCAGATTCTACAATTGGTTTTATGATTGATTCTAAAATTTTAACATTAGTTTTTACCAAATCTAGTCTAGTCATTCCAGGTTTTCTTGCAGCTCCGGCAGTAATTACAGCGATATCTGCATCTTTTGCATCACTATAATCTCCACTCTTAACAGTGCATTGACCAACAAATGGGGCTAAGTCTTCTAAATCTAAAGCATCCCCCTCAGTAATTTTTTTGACTACATCACAAATTACCAATTCATCAATTCTAACATTTTGCAATAAGTCATTTGCAAAGGTTGAACCGACACGGCCGTCACCAACTAAAAATACTTTTCTCCGACTCATTTTTATATATACTCCTTTAAATGAAAGCTTAAGTTCTACACTTTAAGTATACACAAATAGGCTTCTTATTGAAAGCGCTTTATTTAATTAAATCTGCCATTGCTTTTCCAGCTTCACGACCAAAAATAATTGTTTCAGCAATTGAATTACCACCAATTCGATTGTTACCGTGTAAGCCGCCACTAACTTCACCAGCAGCATATAAACCAGGGATAAAGTTTCCATTGGTATCATATACACGGGTATCAGGTGCAACATGAATTCCACCCATTGTGTAATGAATGGCAGGTGCAATATGAATTGCATAATATGGTGCATGGTCTAACTTAGCCATTCCGGTAGTTCGACCAAATTTTGTATCATCATTATTTGCTACTGCTTTATTCCAATTTTTAAGTGTTTCTTCAAGGTTGGAAACGGGCACTTTAATGTTTTCAGCTAATTCTTCAATAGTATTTCCATGAACAACTAAATTAATTGAATCATAAAATTCAATTGCCTTAACCCTATCCCTTACTCCTTGGTCAAAGATTAAATATGCTGAATGTTCTGGAGTTTTGGTAATCGCATTTGATACAATCTTTCGGGTATTCAATTCATTAACAAATCTCTTACCTTGATGATCAACTAAAATAGCTCCTTCACCGCGTACCGCTTCACCAATTAAATATGCATGATCTGTATCTTGTTGAACTGTAGGATGAACTTGGACTAACTCTAATTGCTCAAGTTGTGCTCCGACTTTATTAGCTAATTTTAAGCCGTCTCCAGTCGCACCAGGTTGATTAGTTGTCTTATAGTTACGCAAATCTGGGCGATACTTAGCGATTAAATCTTTAGAGGCACCAAAACCACCGGTAGCAAGTAAAACTGCTTTAGCTTTTACTTGTCGATCATTATTAACTTCTACTCCATTAATTTTCTTGTTGTCATCTTGTAATAATTTAGTCACCTTAGCATCAGTAAAAATTGGAATATTCTTTTCATCAGCAATTTTAAGTAAATTATTAACTAAAAATGCGCCAATTGGTGCCATTGAAGATGGACGGTGTGTACGTTTTTTGGACATACCACCTGTAATTGTTAAATCATCTACTTTAATTCCTAAGTCTTCAAGCCACGCAATAGCCAAAGGTGCATGCTCGACAAAATAATGTAGCATTTCACGGTCATTCATGTAGCCGCCACCTTTTAGCGTCTCGTCATAAAATTTTTGCATACTATCGTTTACACCTAAACGAGCTTGAACAATACTTTCAGCAGCATTCATACCAGAACTAGCTCTCATAGTGTTTCCACCTAAAAAGCCATTCTTTTCTAAAATTGCAACATTCAAACCATATTGTTGTGCTTGAATAGCTGCGGCTAATCCTGTACCACCGCTTCCGACAATAATTGCATCATATTCTGCTTTTAACTTATCTACTGTTTGTGTTGGAAATTTATATCCCATTCTTATTCCTTCTTTTAATCATCAATTGGCTTAGTATTCATTGCATTAGTCATGGTAATTGGTTTCATCCACTTATCATATTGTTCTTTAGTAACTAAGCCGCTCTTTAAAGCTGCTGTACGTAAAGTCGTGTTATTTTTAGCTGCAGTCTGTGCAATAGTAGCGGCTTCGTGGTAACCAATATGTGGTGAAAGTGCAGTAACCGTCATTAATGAATTTGCTACGTCTTTAGCCATTCTTTCTTTATTAACAGTCATACCATGGATCATCTTATCTGCAAAGCCAGAAATAGTTCCTGATAAAACATTAGCAGACTCTAGAAAAGCAGCAATCATTACTGGCTTAAAGACATTCATTTCAAAGTTACCTTGCGAAGCCGCCATCGTAATAGTTGTATCATTTCCAAAGACTCTCAAACACGCCATAGTAACAGCTTCTGCTTGAGTCGGATTTACTTTACCTGGCATAATTGATGAACCAGGTTCATTTGCAGGTAAATTAAGTTCTCCTAAACCAGCTCTTGGACCAGATCCTAAGAAACGAATATCTTGAGCAATTTTGAACATATCAGCTGCCAAAGCTTTTAAAGCGCCATGCACAACATTTAAGCCTGAGTGATTTGCTAAACCAAAGAATTTATTTGTATCAACTTTAAAATGATGTCCATACTTTCTTGATAAACGCTCAGCGATATCTTCTGCCATACCAGGAGCCGCATTAAGTCCAGTACCAACAGCCGTTCCTCCAATTGGTAATTCATAAAGTGTTTCTTCTAACTCGTTAATGTAGGATAAATCATGATTAAGAGCAGAAATATAGCCTGATAGTTCCTGACCAAAAGTCAATGGAACCGCATCTTGCAAGTGGGTTCTTCCTACTTTAACCGTTGTCCAATACTCATCTTGTTTCACTTTTAGTTCTTTAATCAAGTGTTTAATAGAAGGTTTTAAGTCGTCTAACGCTTGTGTTGCAACTAAATTCATTGCAGTTGGAAAAGTATCATTTGATGATTGTCCCATGTTCACGTCATCATTAGGTAAAATATCTAAACCGGGATGATTTTTATTAGCAAGATTAGCCACCACTTCATTAACATTCATATTAGTTTGGGTACCTGATCCAGTTTGATAGACATGCAATGGAAAATATGGTTGCAATTCTTCATTGTTTAAATCAAGTAGTTGATGAATTGCTTCAATAATAGCACGTCCTTTTTCTTCTGTTTCCGTTCCTGCTTCAATATTAGCTTGAGCAGCAGCTAGCTTTATTTGAAGAAGTGCACGAATAATACCAATTGGCATTAACGCTCCAGTATGGAAATTATCCTTACTTCTTTGTGTTTGTGGACCCCACAATGTCTTTTCAGGAATTTCTACTGGGCCTAATGTATCACTTTCAACACGATAACCTTTTTTCACCATATTTTTGTCCTCCGTTTTCATTATCTTCATTATAAGCTACATTTAAATGAAAGGGCATACAAAAAGCGGAGAATATAATTCTTCGCTAATTAATTGTATTAAATTATACTAAAAATATTTTTTCAATGCTATACACTTATCGTTCTTGATGATTCAACTTCTTAGCAACTAAATCTCCAACCACTTGAACAATCAATACCAATAATAGAACTAATAAAGTTGCTACCAAAGTCACATCATTATTAAATCTATTGTATCCATATGAAATGGCGGTATTACCTAAGCCACCAGCACCAACAGCTCCTGCCATTGCAGTTAACCCAATTAAACTAATCAAAGTCACAGTTGAAACTCTAGCTAATTCAGATCTACTTTCTCTTAAATATACGTCAAAAATAATATCTTTGGTTGAAGCACCTAATGCTTCTGCAGCTTCAATCTTTCCTTTATCTACACTTTCAAGTGCAACTTGAACTTGTCTAGCAAAAAATGGGAAAACACCTAAAGTTAATGGTACTAAAGCTGCTTTCATCCCAATTTGAGTTCCAACAATTTTTTGGGTAACTGGAGCAACAAACGCTAACAAAATAATAAATGGTACAGCTCTAAAAATTGATACGATTTTATCAACAATCCAATAAACTACCTTATTAGCTAAAATTCCTTTTGGTTTTGTTAATACTAACAATAAGCCAAAAATCAAACCAAGAATTCCTCCAAAAATAGCTGACCAAAAAGTCATAAATAAGGTTTGGAAAATAGCTGTTCCCCAACCAGCATCTCCGCCCCAACCTAGGGCTACTACATTAGGAAAGTTTTTAGTGAAAAAACTAATCATTAGTCAGCACTCCTTTATCTAACTTCGTTACTACAACATTTTTACTCTCCAAGAATTTAATAGCTTCTTTTTGCTTTAATTCATCTAAATTCAATAAAATTGCAAGTGTTCCTATTGGTTCACCACTTAGAACTTCTACATTTCCATATAAAATACTTGCTTTTGTATTCAATGAAACATCTAAATCAGCCACAACTGATTTAGTTACATCATTGATGCTATAAACTAATTGATACAATTCTGCGTTCTCGGCTAATTTATCAAAGTTATAAGTATTCAAAATATGTTGAGCCTGCAAAGCCCCACCCACAAATTGACGCGTAAGTTGCTTTTGAGGATGTAAGAAGACCTCTCTCAACTCACCTTTTTCGATTACTTTTCCCTTTTCCATTACTGCAATTTTATTTGCTACACGTTTTACAGCATCCATTTCATGCGTAATTAAAACAACAGTTAAACCTAATTTTTTATTTAGATCATATAACAAATCTAAGATTTGATTAGTAGTTTTTGGATCAAGGGCACTCGTTGCCTCATCAGAAATCAAAATATCAGGATCATTAGCCAAGGCACGTGCAATAGCAACACGCTGTTGCTGGCCTCCAGATAACTGAGCCGGATAAAAATCTGCCTTATCTTTTAAGCCAACTAATTCTAGTAAATGGAGAGATTTTTTCTCTAATTCCTGGTCCGATAAACGACTATGCTGCAAGGCAAAAGCAACATTTTCAATAACAGTTTCTTCGTTCAATAGGTTGAAATTTTGAAAAATCATCCCAATTTTACGTCTTTTTTCTTGAAGTTGCTTCTTACTAATTTGCAATTTATTGTCTTTAAACAACACTGTTCCATTAACTTCTACTGAGCCGGCAGAAGGATATTGTAACAAGTTAATTGTTCTAACCAAAGTAGACTTACCTGCTCCTGAAAATCCAATTACACCGTAGATGTCACCCTTATTTATTTCTAAACTTACATCGTTAACTGCTTTATTCTGTCCAAATTGAACGGTAATATTTTTTAAATCAATTTGTGCTGCCATTAGACTGCTCCTCCTCTTACTTTAATTTCAATCCCCAAGCTGCAACTTCAGTCTTGCCATAAAGCTTGTCAGATAATTTCTTAGTTTTTTCAGTTTGATATGCCTTAACTAAATCCTTGTAAATTTTGTTATTCTTATCTTTTTTATTTGCAACAATTATATTAATCCATTGTTCAGAATCTTTATTCAAAGGCTCAATATAAATTGTTTGCTTATCGCCTAATTTAGCAGGAACGGCATAAGTATTATTAACAATACTTGCATCTATATCATCAATTACTCTTGCTGTTTGTTCTGCACTAACTTCCTTAATTTTTAGTCCCTTAGGATTTGAAGTAATATCAGCTACCGTTGCAAGTTTAACGCCCTTTTTCAAGTTAATTAGTCCAGCATTTTTCAAGACATATAAGGCTCTTGATTCATTGGACGCATCATTTGGTACTGCAATTGTAGCGCCTTGTGGCAAATCCTTAATGCTCTTATATTTCTTTGAATACAACCTGATTGGAGCAATATAGGTATTCCCAATTGCGACTAGCGAACCATGATTTGCCTTATTCCAGGCATTTAAAAATGTATAGTGCTGGAAAGCATTTAGATCAATATCACCATTTTGAAGTGCCTTATTTGGTTGATTATAGTCAGTAAAATTCTTAATTTTAATTTTTATGCCATACTCTTCTTCAGCAGTTTCTGCTACACTTTTCCAAATTTCAGCATCTTGCTTCGTTTGACCAACTACACCCACTACTACTTCTTTTTGATTCTTGGTCGTGTTACTGGTTGGACCAAAACTAAACCATCCAGCAATTACAATTAAAACTGCCACTAGTGACCAAATTATTCTATTTCTAATTCTCTTTTTATGCATTGTACTTTCCTCCAAACAAAAAAGCACTCATCCGTAAAAGGACGAGTGCTCGCGTTACCACCTTTAATTTGCCATTTACTCACATAAATGACCTTAGTAAGTAGCTCCTAATTTTAATTAAGAATTACCTTGCGTTTTTAACGATCGCAACTCCGTTGATAACTTATTATTAAAATTCGTTACCACCATTTTAATCTCTAGTCCATCTTCAATTAGCTGTTTTATCTACTTCCACCACCCGTAGACTCTCTAAAAAAACATCACCAATTTACTCAACTAGCAAAATGTTTAAGTTAATTGT
>DBFNNF010000057.1:0-14498 GCA_048407585.1 Lactobacillus johnsonii
AAGTAAAAATAAAGAAGTAAAGGAAGAACCAGATAACTCCCATAATTAAGACATTCGGCCAATTAGTTTTATCTTTTCCTTGTAAGACACCAAAGAGAAGATAGTCAATTAAACCGCCAGAGAATGAATTTCCGATTCTAATATTCATGATATCAGCAACATAAAATGAACATCCATCGAGAAAAGCATGGATAACATATAACCAAGGTGCGACGAATAAGAAAGTATATTCAATTGGTTCAGTAATACCAGTTAAAAATGAAGTTAAACCACCTGAAAGATATAGACCACCGTTAGTCTTACGATTTCTCTTAGGTAAGCAAAGGTACATTGCTAAAGCGGCCCCTGGAAGACCGAACATCATAGTTGCAAAGCGACCAGCAAAAAATCTAGTACCGTAAGTAAACAAACCATGGTGATTAGGATCAGCTAATTGAGCAAAGAAAATATTTTGAGCTCCGACAACAGTTTTACCAGCTACATCTGCGGTGCCACCTAAAGCTGTATACCAAAACATTGGATAAATTGTGTGGTGCAGACCCACTGCTCCAGTTAAACGAAGCAAGAAGCCATATAGAAAACTTCCCAAACTTCCCATTTTAGCTATTGCATAACCAGCACTGGTTAAACCGCTTTGAATTGGTGGCCAAATAATGAAGAAGATAGCACCAATAACAATCGCAGCTAAAGATGAAATAATAGGAATAAATCTTGAACCACCAAAAAAGCCTAAAAATTGTGGTAATTCTACCTTGCGATAGTGATTATGAAGGTAGGCAACAACTGATCCAATAACAATTGCACCTAATACTCCTGTATCAATAGTGTTTTTAGGTGAAAATAATTGGAGAAGTCCTGAGATTGTGGCTGTATATACTAGATAGGCGACACCACCTGCTAAGCCAGCAGTTCCTTTATCCCCTTTTGCTAAACCAACTGCTAAACCAATTGAGAAAATAAGAGCTAAGTTATTAAAAACAGCACTTCCTGCAAAATTCATTATCTTTAGAATTGTTTGAAGCCATTCTTGATTAAGCCAAGGATAAGAGGTAACGGCAGCTTTATTGGTTAAGGCTCCGCCTAGACCTAGGAGTAAGCCGGCTACAGGTAAAATAGCTATTGGAAGCATAAAGGCTTGCCCTAGTTGTGAGAAGGCTTGGCCAATATGAGAAAATTTCTTAGACATGATTACGCCTCGTTTCGTTACGCTCGGTTAATTTTCAAAAACTGAAGTAAAAGTTTTAGCAATTTGTAATGGGCGAGTGATTGCTCCGCCGACTACAATTCCTGCTGGATTGATGTCAATAACTTGTTTTAATTGTTCTGGAGTATGGATTTTTCCTTCAGCAATTACTGGAAGACCTGCGTCAACTAGAGCTTTAATTAAATCAAAGTCTGGGTGATCAGTTTTAGGACTTTCTTCAGTGTAGCCAGAAAGAGTAGTACCAACAAAATCAACGCCTGCCTCATAAGCATTTTTTGCTTCCTCAAAATTTGAAGTGTCAGCCATTAAAAGTTGATTTGGATACTTAGTTTTTATTTCTTTAATGAATTCATTTACTGTCTTACCATCATGTCTTGGACGCAAAGTTGCATCAATTGCAATTACTTCTACGCCAGTTTCAACTAATTCATCTACTTCTTTCATAGTTGGAGTAATATAGGGCTTTTCTGGTGGATAGTCCCGTTTGACAATTCCAATCATTGGAAGATCAACAATTTTTTTGATTTGTTTAATATCTCTAACAGAATTTGCTCTTAGGCCTGTTGCGCCTGCTTCTTGGGCTGCTTTAGCCATTAGGGGCATAATTCCGCCTTCTTCGGTATAGAGTGGTTCGCCCGGCAAAGCTTGACATGAAATAATTAAGCCACCATGGATCTTGTTAATAAATTCTTCTTTATTCATTTGTAAATATACTCCAAATAAATATTATTTTGGAGTTTTCCTCCCAAGGAAATAATATAATGAATTTTATTTTTATGCAAGCGTTTTCTTATAAAAGCATGATATAGTTATAATCGGGATGTGAGACAATGGAATTTATACAGCGATACAACCAAAATAAAGACAAGTTAACTAAGTCAGAAAATAAATTAGCTAACTATATTGCGACTCATACTGAACATGTGATTTATGACACGATTAAGTCGCTAGGGACTGCAACTAATACTGGAGATGCTACAATTGTTAGACTTTGTAAAAAATTAGGCTATTCAGGTTTCTCGGATCTAAAAATAGCTTTAGCACAAGATTCAATGATGACTACCTCAAAAAGTCATGACGAAGCTCAAACATCTTCACAGTTAAGTAGTAAAGTTTTAATTTCTTCAATTGAAAAAACAGAAGAATTGATCAATCCTTCTGTTTTAAAACAAGCAGTTAGTTTATTAGCTAAAGCACGTCGAATTCATATTTTTGGTTTAGGCCACTCAGGTGAATCAGCTAGAGACTATGAAAGAACCTGGCTTAGAATTGGTTTGATTGCCAATGCGGAGTCTGATCCGCATATTCAAGTTCAAGTTGCGACTTTATTAAGTAAAGATGACCTAGTAGTTGGCTTATCACTCTCTGGTCATACTAAAGACACTTATGATTCACTTAAAGTTGCTAAAGAATACGGCGCTAAAATTATTGCTATTACTAACGATCTTACGTCACCAATTGCTCAATTAGGGGATGTAAGCTTGCAGACGTCCGTTAGTGAATTTATGAATATTGGTACCGTAGCTGGTCAGGTATCACAATTATATTTATGCGATGTTTTAGCGCGAGAATATGAAAAGCTCAATAAAGTTGATGTAGATAAAATTAAGGAGCAGGCACTTGCAGCAGTTATGAAAAAATCTATCTAGAATAAAAAGCAAAATTCTGACAATAAAAAACAGCCAAACTACTCAAGATAGAGTAATTTGGCTGTTTTTATATTTAAAATGTGTTAGTTATTTGATTACAGAAAAGTAGAAAGCATAAAGTTAATTATGCCTGTATACTTATGTAAGTGTTAAATTTATATTTTTATTGTACAAAGTATTTGCTATTAAGTCTAAAAATATGCTTGCTAAAGTTCTATTAATATAATGTGCTAATCTGTGACTGATTCTAATGCTCGGCTTTGTTGACGAGCTTTAACAGATCGCTTGACCAGCTTCATTAATTCAACTTGTAAGATTGAGAATAGGGAAAGAATAATTACTACTAACCATTGTCTTGGTGTAAGAGTGGTTAAATGGAAGAGAGATTGTAAGTTAGGAGTAAAGAGAATAACTCCCATCAAAATTGCTGAAACGATAAAGGATACGATTAACCAAATATTAACTTTATTTCCCCTAACCCAGATTGGATCAGTATTAGAATGTTGATTAAATGCGCGGAGCATTTGAGATAGAGCTAGAACACAAAAGGCCATTGTTTGACCAGCAATCGGATTATCAAAAGTGTCTCCAATCCAGTAAGCTAATAGTGTCATTAAGGCAACAAAGATTCCTTGGCTGATAACACGCCAGATCAGGTCTCTTTCGAATAAGGTTCCAGCCTTCACTGGCTTATGCTTCATAATATTTTTACTTGCGGGGTCTACTCCTAAAGCTAGAGCTGGTAAACTTGCAGTAGCTAAGTTGACCCAAAGAATATGAACAGCAAGTAGTGGCGCGTCCCAATTAAAGAGGGTAGCAATAAATAAAGTAGTGATTTCTGCAATATTACCGACTAGTAAAAATTGAATTACTTTCTGAATATTGCGGTAAACTTTTCGTCCTTCCTTAATGGCGGCAGTAATGGTTGTAAAACTATCATTAAGCAAAATCATGTCTGAGACATCTTTAGCAACGTCAGTACCACTAACTCCCATCGCGACTCCGATGTCAGCTGCTTTTAAAGCGGGAGAGTCATTAACTCCGTCACCTGTCATAGCTACTACTTCTTCATTTCGCTTTAGGCTTTGAATAATTCTTAACTTATCATTAGGTGAAACACGAGCAAAAACTGTGGTTGACTTAACTGCTTGATCTAATTCGCTATCTGTCATTTCGTTTAGTTCAGTACCAGAAATAACAGTATTTCCATTAGCATAAATACCTAAGTTTTTAGCAATAGCAACCGCAGTATTTTTATGGTCACCAGTAATCATAATAGTTTTAATGCCTGCTTCGCGAGCCATTTTGATTGATGCTTTAACTTCATCTCTAGCTGGGTCAATCATCCCAACAGCTCCTAAGAAAACTAAATGTTGTTCAATATCTTCATTTTCTTGCGGTAAATTCAAAATGGTTCGGCTGGCAAAACCTAAAACTCTCAAGGCTTGGTCAGACATCTTATGTGATAAGGCCAAAATATTTTCTTTATCTGTCTTAGTTAATTTCTGCATTCCACTACTTGTAGCAATATAGTCACAGAGTGGCAATAATTCGTCCAGTGCTCCTTTAGTGTAGACAACATATTCATTGTTTATTTCATGAATTGTAGACATACGTTTTCTAATTGAATCAAAAGGATACTCGCCAAGTCTTGGATATTCTTTTCTTAAGCTAGAAACGGAATATCCAAAATCTTGTGCTAGTGGAATTAAGGCCCCTTCTGTAGGGTCGCCAATAATTTCTTCTGGACTAGCAGGACTAAGAGAAGCATCATTACAAAGACTAGCAGCATACATTAAGTCTTTATAAGCATTATTGTTTTTAACTGTTTTTTGAGCTTTTAAGATCTTTTTGTTAAGGAAATCATCTCCGTTAGCTAAATGAGTTACTGTCATTTTGTTTAACGTTAGAGTTCCTGTTTTGTCAGAACAAATAACTGTTGCGTTTCCAAGTGTTTCAACTGCTGGTAGATTTTTGATTAAGGCATGTTCCTTAGCCATTCGCTGTACTCCAAGTGCCATAATGATGGTTGCAGTTGCTGGAAGTCCTTCTGGAATGATTGAAATAGTTAAAGAAATTGCTACTAAAAATTGTGGTAGAAGAGGACGTCCATAAAAAGCACCGATGGCAAAAATTAAAACACAAATGATTAAACCAATAATTGTTAGAATTTTACCCACAACGTTAAGTTTCCGCTTCAGTGGAGTATCACTAGTATCATCGTCTTCTAGCATTCCAGCAATTTGACCAATTTCTGTATTCATCCCAGTTTTAGTTACAATTCCACTTCCTCGACCATAGGTAACAATTGAAGAAGTGTAGGCCATATTTTTTCTATCGCCTAAGGGACAATCAGGAGAAAGAACAGCAGCTGCATTCTTTTCACTGGCAATTGACTCCCCAGTTAAAGAAGCTTCAGCAATTTTTAAGTTATTGGATTGAGTTAAACGTAGATCCGCCGGCACCATATCACCGTTGGTTAAGATAACTAGGTCCCCGACAACCAATTCACTAGCTGAAACAATTTTTTCAGATCCATTTCTAATTACTGTTGCAGTTGGAGCACTCATTGTTTTTAGAGCGGCAAGAGAAGCTTGGGCTTTCTTTTCTTGGATAATACCAATAATAGAGTTGATTATCACAATGAAGAAAATTACACCAGCTTCTACCCATTCATTTAAGAGGGCTGAAAAAGTAGCTGCCCCTAATAAAATTAAAATCATTGGATCAAAGATTTGCTCTTTGAGCATGTTTAAAATTGACTTAGGAGGCTTTTCATTTAGAACATTATGCCCATATTTTTTTAAACGCCTATCAACTTCTGGCTCGCTTAAACCAGCTGAGCTTGTTTCTAGATTTGAAAATAACTCGTCTTTTGTTTGAGAATACGCGGGAGGTTGTTTCTGACTATCCATAAAGGATATACCATTCCTTTCTTATGTTAAAAAATATGTAATTTCAATTTGTATAGCTTTGATAAATACTTATATGTATAGATTTAAAGCTGATTATGTTCATAAAATATAGTATAAAATAATTGGCGATTTAAGTCTAAAAATATGCTTATACTAATCTAATTTTGCTATAGTTAAGAGAGAAATGAGGGAAGGAACATGAAGCAACTGGATCAATCATTTATTATTGGGATTTTTGGCTTAATTGGTCTGTTTATTGGCTTATTTGTCAAAAATATTATGGTTTGGACTTTTGTTGGAATTGCAATTGGTTATGTGATAACATTCTGGATTCCATATTTTAAAAAGCAAAGTCAATTAAAAAAGAAAAACCAATAATAGCGACTCTCAGCAGAGCCGCTATTATTGATTTTGATACAGTTTTTTAACATCTTGGACATCGCTTGGTTGAATTGTATAAAAAGATCCTTGTGGGTACATAACTGAAATTCCGTCTTTATGACCTAATCCTATTGCATGACCTAATTCATGCTCAACTGTGTTCACAATCCGTCCGTTATTGTAGCCGTAGCTTGGATTTAAAAGATAATATGAATTTAAGCGAACTGTTGCCTTAAGTAAATGCCCAGTTAAAGAGTTGTATTGAGTATCCGTTAGCCCAGCCGCATTTGTTTCGCCATCGTTCATTGACTTAATAATGATTTTGGCATTATTTCTATCGTTTGTGATTTTAAAATTAAAGGCACCTGTATTATTCCAAACATTAATTCCATCAAGTGCGGCTTGTTTTAAAGTAGGGTCAGAGAGATCGATGTAAACAGTAGCCGTATTAGATTCAAAAGTATGTCCTTTAGAATTATCTGCATTTTTATCGTCGTTTTGGATTTTTTCAGGTGAAATAAATTGCTGTACTTTTGCTGTTAGATATGGGAGGGGATTTCTAGTTCCAAATGTTTTTTCAATTTCTGGAGCCGCTTTTTGATAGGCAAAATCAAGTCCCACAAATAGAAGTGCTAGAACTAGAATTGTTTTAAAAAATCGTTTCACTTTCTCATCTCGCAATGTAATTTTATTTAATTATAAAACTAATTATTTAAGAAAAGACTAAATATCAGTTGAGACTTTCTGAAAATTATAAATTCTTTTAGAAAGCGTATACATATGATAAAATAATATGCAACGTTTTTACTAATACTAGAAATAGGTGACGTAATTTTGGTAAAAGAAACTGAACAACAAAAAGAACAAAAGCATTTAGATGATGTTCTTGGTTTAATTAAAAAGAAAGAACAAGAGCTGGATCATTCAATCGAACATGCACAAAATGAAGCTCAAAATATCAACTCACACTTTTTTGATGACGTGAAATTAGATTATGATGGCTATTCCACTTCAATGGATACTGCACTGTCTATTCACCAGCAACAACAAATGTTAGCGGAACGACAAAATGCCTGGCAACATTCAGCTAAGCAATTATCGACCTTGCAGCGTTTAGAAAAGAAGCCATATTTTGCAAGAGTTGATTTTCAAGAACCTAATGAAGAACCAGAAACTATTTATATTGGATTAGGGTCTTTTGCAGATAAAGAAGATCATTTTTTAATCTATGATTGGCGTGCCCCAATATCATCTATTTACTATGATGGAAAATTAGGAAAAGTATCATATAATGCACCAGATGGTGTGCAAACTGTTGATATGACTAAGAAGCGTCAATTTTTAATTAAAGATGGCAAGATTACTAATATGTTTGATACCAATGAATCCATTGGGGATCAAATGCTCTTAAATGTCTTGAATGAAAAATCATCTACACAGATGAAGTCAATTGTGACTACCATTCAACGTGAGCAAAATAAAATTATTAGAAATACTAGTGCTGATCTTTTATTTGTTCAAGGAGCTGCTGGTTCGGGTAAGACTTCTGCCATTATGCAGCGTGTGGCCTACTTACTATATCGTTATCGTGGTAATCTGACTTCTAGCGATGTTATTATGTTCAGCCCAAATCAATTATTTAATGATTATGTTAAAAATGTTCTTCCTGAAATGGGAGAACAGAATATGGTTCAAATGACTTACTGGCAGTTTGTTTCACGCCGTGTTCCCGGAATGAATGTTGAAAACTTATTTGAACAATTCGAAGATAATGAGCAAAACGATAAGATTGTTAACTTGAAGAATTCATTGCAATTCTTTAATGCAGTAACTCGCTATGCTAAACATCTTGAAAAGAATGGTTTGATTTTTAAGAACATTTACTTTAAGAGTAAGGAAAAGCCATTTTTTGATAAAGAAAAGATCAAGGAAATTTACTACGGCTTTAATGAAAACTACCACTTAAGAAATAGAATTGAAGCTACAAAAGAAGCTTTGATTAATAGCTTAAACCGAAGAATTGAACCTGAAACTAAGAAGGCATGGGTTGATAAAACTATTGAATCTTTGGATCAAGAACAATTAAATAAGCTGTATGATCGTCCAGATCAAGAATTTGAATCTAGCGCAAAAGAAGAACACTTTTTAGCTCGTAAGATTGTAATTAATCAATTAAAGCAAGTTAGTCGCAAGATTCGCCAGAATCGCTTTTTAAATATTCGTGCACAATACTTACGTTTTTTGCGTGCCGTTCCTAAGATAATTGACTTAAGTAAATGGGATATTACCCAAGAAGAATGGGATGCTCATATTGAAAATGTTAAAGAGCGATTTAAAGCTGGAAAAATCAAGATGGCTGATATTTCCCCATATCTTTACCTATATGATCTAGTAACCGGACGTAGAACAGATTATGAAATGCGCTATGCCTTTATTGATGAAATTCAGGATTACACTCCATTCCAATTAGCCTATCTTAAGTACAATTTCCCTAGAGCTAAGTTCACGATGTTAGGTGACTTGAATCAAGCTATTTTTACTAAAGATGAAAGTAAAACCCTTTTGAGTCAAATCTCTAAATTATTTGATCCCGAGAAGACTGATGTTGTTCAATTAACGAAGTCGTACCGTTCAACTAAGGAAATAACTAACTTCACTAAGCAAATCTTGCGTCAAGGTGAAAAGATTGAAGCTTTTGATAGACGTGGTCCAAAGCCAGCCTTTTACAAGCGTGATAGTATTGAAAAAGAATACAGTGCCTTGCAAGATATATTGGTAGAAAACGATGAACAAAAGCTAACAACAGCAATTATTACTAAGACATTGGCTGAAGCTCAAGAAGTTGCTAAAGTATTAAAAGAAAGAAATATTAAGGCAACTTTGATTGGGTCGGCAAACCAGCGTTTAGTGCCTGGTACTTTAGTAATGCCATCCTATCTTGCTAAAGGACTAGAATTTGATGGAGTAATTGCTTGGGGTGTTTCAAAAGAAAACTATCATCAATTAGATGAAACTCAGCTGCTTTACACGATTGCTTCACGTGCAATGTATAAATTGGACTTAGTTTATACAGGTGAGAAGAGTCCTTTGTTTGATAATTTAGATGAAAAAACTTACGTAAATAAGTAAAAAATAAATCCCTCTTAAATCTCGGTATCATTAGAACCTTGATTTAGAGGGATTTTTCATTATTCAAGTAACCAATCAATGACGTTTCTTTGTTCGATTCCGTTGTCATTGTAATTTCCTGGATCTTGTGTAAGAAGAATTTTTTGGTAATTATCATCAATTGCTAAAAATGGTGCAATTTCTCGATTATAGGTCTTATCATCTTGAACAGTTAAACTCACTTGATAGTATTGTCTGACCCCATCTTTAAGTGCTACAAAATCTATTTCTTTATTTCTAAGGCTTCCGACATATACTTCATAGCCTCGTCTCCTTAATTCCATAAAGACTACATTTTCAAGTCTACTACCCATGTTTGGTCGTCTTTGTCCAAGAAGGGCTCTCCTTAAGGAGGGATCAACTGGATAATATTTACTATTAATTTGTAAATATTTTTTGCCTGCAATATCATATCGATTACATTGATAGAATAAATATGAATCTACTAATTTTTCTAAATATGAAAGGACCGTAGTATTACTAGTTTTGATGCCATTAGAAGTGAGAGTATTAGCAATTTTAGCTGGTGTGACTAAACTACCATTTGCTTCTGTTAGAAAACTAGCAATTGCGTTTAAAAGAGTAGCATTTCCTCGGTTCAGTCTGGTTAAAATATCCTTTACTAAGACCGTATTAATGATTCCTTGAATATATGAAAGATAAGTATTGTCATCATCTAATTCCGTAGCAAATGGAAAACCTCCACGTTCTAAGTAGGTAGAAAAGGCTCTTTCCTTTGAACCAGTAGCGGTTTGCAAAAATTCTTTGAATGAAAAAGGATATACCGGAATTTCAATATAGCGACCGGAAAGAAGTGTGGCTAATTCACCAGAAAGCATAAAGGCATTTGATCCGGTAACATACAAGTCCACATTTTTTTTGATATAAAGACTATCAAGGGCTTTTTCAAAATTAGGGATACTTTGAACTTCATCAATAAAAATATAATTCATCTGATCAGGAATAAGTCGGTTATTGATATAGTTATATAGATCTAAATATGTCTTAATTGTAACTAAGTCTAAATCTTCGAAATTTAATGTTTGGATTTGAGTATTCCTTATACCAGAATTTATTAATTTTTTCTGATATAACTTAAGAATAGTAGATTTGCCTGAGCGACGTACACCAGTTAGAACCTTAATTATTTGCTTATCACGAAGCTTATCTAATGTGTCTAAGTAAGAATTACGTGGTACCATAATTAACCTCATTTTTAAGAATTAAGTTTATTTAATTTGCAGTATAATTTTAGCATATAAATTAAATAGACTTAATCATTTTGCAAAAACCAACGTATAAATTAAGTCTATTTAATTTTCATGCAACTTATCCTTTTTTGACAGACTTAATGCATAATAGTTAAAATACTTAGCATGAAAAGATTAAATAGAACTAGAAAATATCGGCGTAGAAGAAGAATTCTATATACATTTTTACTATTAATTACTGTAGGAGTAGTCGCTTTAGTACTCAATTTTGACAAGATTCAAGATGAATATGATTGGCTTACATTAAAACCAGAACAGAAGTTAAATGTTCCCTTAGAAAATCAATTACCAGACTTACCAAATGGATGTGAGGTTACCTCACTTTCAATGTTGTTGAAATACTATGATATTAATGTAAGTAAATTAGAGTTGTCATCAAATATTAAGCATGTTTCTTCATTTATTGGTAATGATTATCGTGGAAATCCGCATGTTGGCTTTGTTGGCTATATGAGTATCAAGAATGCAGGCTGGTGTGTTTATAATGAACCTTTGTATAATGTTGCAAGAAAATATACTAAGAGAATTCGCAACTATACAGGCAATAACTTTGTTCGAGTATTGAAATTAGTTTCTGAAGGACATCCCGTAGTAATCATTACAACTTTGAAGTTTGATCGTGTAAATGATATGCAGACTTGGTCTACTAAGCAAGGAAAAGTCCATGTAACGCCATCATCTCATGCTTGTGTGATTACTGGTTATAACAAGAAAAAGGGGATTGTGTATGTAAATGATCCTTATGGCGTTAAAAATAAGAAGGTAAGCTTAAAGAAGATAGAGGCAAGTTATAACCAGCAAGGTAAACAAGCACTTTATATTAAATAAACTAGAAAAAAGCATCCCTAATTGTCAGTGTCTTGATTCAATGACATTGCGATTATTGGGATGCTTTTTAGAATGCATAAAATGTTTTTTAAAATAGAAACATGTTTTCAAAATAGGGAAAAGTATTCAAAATCATTAAATTTAAAAGTAGTATAAGAATTGTCTTAAGGCGGTACCTAATTAGACAAAAAGTTACTCATTAATAATTCAAAATAGATGAGTGTTAGACCAAAAAACAGCTGAGGGTAATGGCTGTCAAAAGATGTGGGACTAAAAGTATCTGAACTTATTGCAAGCGTTGAGTGTTTTGCAATTGTTGAATTTTTATCTCCAGTGAAAGATAAAATATCACGGTTATTTTTTTCGGCTTGTGTACAAAGTTCAGCAAGACGCTTTGTTTCTCCAGAATTGCTAATAATAATTACCAGAGTGTTTTTGTGTTTTCTAAGCATTTCAAGATGTGAATTTGATGTACAACGAAAGCCATTTAAATTAAGATATTCACTCATATAATTAGCAATATTTTGAGAGTATCCACTACCCAATATCATGATCATTGAGTCTTTATGCTTATCCATCAAGTTGGAAAAAGGCTTTACGTATGACTCTACTTTTAAGTCGTTTTCAGTATTATTAGGGAAATTTGGCGCATCTGATATTAGAAAGACCAATTCAGAATATCCTGAAAGCTTCATCTTTTTACAGGTCTTAATGATAAAGCTAGGAGAAGTAAAAGTTCTTTTAGCGAGTTCACGAATATTGATGTTTTTAATTTCGTTACGGTGTTGATTCATATAAATTAATATTTTTTGTTCATCAGTATTTAGTTGAAACTTTTCACTAATAGTTTGAATATTCATTACTTTCTCCTATAGATTGAAAGAAGGACTCACGATGTCAGAAAAAGATGTTAAGAAAAATAAAGTACCACAAAATAGAGATAAAGAATTTTTAGCAGATCCATGGGCTAGAACCAGAACTAGAAATGGATTAGCAGCCGATGAGGTTATCTCTGCACTACAAAAATCAATCAGAAAAGGAAAAGAACGGGCTGCTTGTGAGTTTGCTTATGAGATGTATATTTCCTCACCTCAAATGGAAGAAAAATTATGGCGTAGACTTCAAGCTATTTCAGTTGAAGATATTGGAATGGGAAATCCACAAGCACCAATTCTAATTAATAATCTGAATCAAATGAGACAAAACTTTAGTTACAATGAGCCAGATCGCGCAATGATGTTTGTACATGCAATTCGTTATTTATGTGAATCAACTAAAGATCGTTCGTCTGATTTACTTAAGAATATCATTATTAAGAACTTTGCTCTAGGTTATGTTCCTGAAATTCCAGATTATGCATTGGATAAACATACTACTAGAGGTCAAAAAATGGGAAGAGGGAGTATGCATTTCTTAGAGGTTGATTCTAAAGTTACACCTCAATTAAAAGTTGATAATGATTATTGGGACGAATACCATAAAATTCGCGAAAATTGGGATGATAGTAAAGTTATTCCCAATGCTTTCAAGTTTAATCCATATCAAATTTAAGTTGTATTTATCTTTAGTAAGGAAATAGGTGATCTCTCATGGCTGAAACTACTGCTAAAAAAGATTCACTGATTACTAGATTGGATAAAGTTTTAACGCCTATTGGACAAAAACTTGGAAATGAAAAGCATCTACAGGCTATTTCAAATGGGATGCTTTTCGGATTGCCATTTTTGGTAATTGGTTCATTCTTCTTAATTGTTGCTAATCCTCCAATTGTACTCGATCGGTATAATCCAAGAACTGCTAATATTTTTATGCAGTGGCTTGCAGGTTGGAAATATTGGGCAATGGCACATTATGCACAAATAACCATTCCATATAATATGACTATGGGTATGTTTGGGATGATTTGTGCTTTTGGCATTGCCTATGAATTAAGCAAGGCATATCGGCGTCTTCATCCTGCAACCGATGGAATGATTTCATTAGTTACCTTCTTAATGGTAGCAACTACTGTTGATAAGAATAATAAAATTAGTCTCAATAATTTAGGAACAAATGGGTTGTTTGTAGCAATTATTATTGGGCTATTAGCTGTTGAAATTAATCGTGGCATTGAAAAAAGTAAATTAAAGATAAAATTACCAGATTCAATTCCTCCAATGGTTGCTAATTTTATTAATTCTCTGATTCCTTTGGTAGCTAACATCTTTATCTTTTATGGAGCTAATTTAATTTTAGTTAGTGTAACACATGCGGATTTCACAACTTTTATTATGAAATGTTTAACGCCAGCAACTTTTTTAGCTAATAGTTTGTGGGGTTATATTTTAATAGTAACTTTAGGAAATCTACTCTGGTTAATTGGAGTTAATGGCAGTAATGTTATCTTTCCAATTGTGTTTGCAACGGGTATTGCAGCAACAGGTGCTAATGCGGCATTAGTGGCAAAAGGATTAGCACCTACTCATCTGATGAATTTACAAATGTTTAGAATTGCTGTTTTAGGTGGATCAGGAAACTCACTTGCTTTAGTAATTTTGATGATGAGAAGTAAGGTAGAAAAATATCGAGCTTTAGGTAAGCTATCTATTATTCCAGGAATTTGTAGTATCAATGAACCTATAATTTTTGGAACACCAATTTGTTTTAATCCTATTTTAGGAATTCCATTTTTAATTGCTCCGATTGTTAATATTATTTTGACATATATAGCTGAAAGTCTTCATTGGATTGGTATGGGATACATTGTCGATCCTTCATTTACTCCATTTTTCTTCCAAGCATATATGAGTTCAATGGACTGGAGAAATATTATTTTTGAAATTATCTTAATCATTATAGGTATATTTATCTATTTACCTTTCTTTAAGGTGGCTGAACAAAATGAATTAAGAAAGCAAGAAAATATAGCTGAATAAATTAGTAAAAAAGCATCCCGTTATTGCAATGTCATTAAGTTAAGACATTGACAAATTTAGCGACGCTTTTCAAGACATTTATCGAATTATTTTATTCGGTAAATGTCTTTTTTGGTAGCACAAATAAGCTATCAAGAAGATAGTTGTGCTCTATTAACTTAAGCTGC
>DBFNNF010000058.1:0-16000 GCA_048407585.1 Lactobacillus johnsonii
CTAAATGAAGTTTGAAAATTAAGTATTCCATAGAAAAAGCCTGAGCACATAATGCCAACTATACCACTAACCATATTCTGTGCCCTAAACCCATAATTAAAGAAAAAACCTGTTGTTAAATATACTTGCATTGCTGGTAGCAAAAGACCAGTCGAAAATATAAGAAACCAAAATAAAAGATTACATTCAGCCTTTTGATAAATTATTTGAAAAGACATTAAGGGCACGCTTCCCTTAGCTTGAAGATAGGAAACAAAAACACGTCCTAAAATCACCAGAATAGATACACCAACTATAAATCCATAATCTGCCAATAAAGGCATCGTGGGCTTTTTTTCAAAAAACCTTTGTTCTCGATTAAATTGTCGAATATAAAAATATAAAGTAAACAAGGCACAAAGTAAGAAAAAAAAGTACCCTATTTTATTTACATGATCATTTAACAGAGCTAATTTTTTAACTCCAATTACAATTAAATATAAGACCAAATAAACAATATATCTAGTCAAATTTCCTTGTCTGGACGATGGTGTATTCATGTCTGTTCCCCTTTATATCAATTACTTTCAATTATAGCAAAGCATTTACTATTAGTTATACTTCAGGAAAAATATATACTTATTGACAGCGCTTACGTTGATGATTAAGATGAAAGATAAGAGAAAAAGTGAGGTAATACTAATGAACTTAATCGCAATTGATATTGGCGGCACAACTATTAAAATCGCTACTTGGATAAATCAAAAATTAAAGATGGCATTTACTATTGATACACCAGATAATTTAGATACTTTTTATGAGGAATTAAGTGATGCAGTTAATGAAATAAAAGCCGATCATAAAATTGATGGTGTAGCAATTTCTTCTCCTGGTGCTGTTAATAAAGCTACCGGAGTAATTGAGGGAGCAAGTGCTCTACCTTATATTCACAACTTTAAGATCGTGCCTGAATTAGAAAAAAGATTTGGTCTTCCAGTAAGTATTGAAAATGATGCAAACTGCGCAGCTCTTGCTGAACTCGCCGACGGAGCAGCTAAAGGATGCAGTAGTATGGCATTTTTAGTTATTGGTACCGGCGTTGGCGGAAGTATCATTATTAACAACCAAATCTGGCATGGTGCCCATCTCTATGGTGGTGAATTTGGTTTTATGATTATTGATGGCAAGCAGTTAAGCGAGCTAGCTTCACCTGTTGCCATGGCCGATCGCTACAATAAGAAAACTGGAAAAGATTTTGACGGTAAAACTGTTTTTGAACTCGCAGACACTGATGACCCAATTGCTCAAGAAGAACGTGGAAAGCTACTTCATGCTCTTGCTGTTGCAATTTTTAATATTCAACACAGTTTTGATCCTGAAAAAATTATTATTGGTGGTGGAATTTCACAAAATCCAGAATTAGTTCCCCTACTCGACGATGAAATTGCTAAATTAAGAAATAAGATGGATATTGAGACCGTGAAACCAATTTTGGATATATGTACATTAAAAAATGAAGCAAATTTGCGTGGAGCGGTTGCAGATTTTGAAAAAGAGCATTAAATTTTATATAGACACTTTTTTATTATTAAATAACTGTGTTTGAAAGCATCATGAAAAAGGACTGAGGAAACCATCCCAGTCCTTTTTTGTTATCTAATTAAGCAAAAGTATATATTTTTGTATGAAAGTGCTTTACTTTTTCTCAAAATAAGTTTATATTTATACATGTAAAATATGTAAGCGATTGCAAAAAGGGAATATTATGAATAAGCACAAAATGCCTAAAGACTTCTTCTGGGGCAATTCAGTTTCAAGTATGCAAACTGAAGGTGCCTGGAATGAAGACGGTAAAGGCTTATCAGTTTACGATGTGCGACCTGCCACAGAAAATACTACAGATTGGCACACCGCAATTGATGAGTACCATCGTTATGATGAAGATTTAGACCTAATGAAAGAAATGAATATGAATATGTATCGTATTCAAATTTCTTGGTCAAGAGTTTGTCCCGAGGGAGACGGGGATTTTAATCCTAAGGGAATTGAATTTTATGACAAATTAGTAAATGCCATGCTTGATCGCGGAATCGAGCCAATGATTTGTCTTTATCACTTTGATATGCCACTACACCTAGCTAAAGAATACAACGGTTTTATGTCGCGCCATGTTGTTGATGCCTTTGTTAGATTCGGCAAGAAGATGATTGATCATTTTTCAGATCGAGTTAAGTACTGGATTGTTTTCAATGAACATAACCTTTACTTCCAAGATGAAGTATTTAACATCTCCGGTTATGAAAAAGGTGACAAAACTTTAGATGATATGTATACCATCTTCCACCACACCATGATCAGTCATATTCGATTAGCAAATTACATTCATGAAAAATATGATGATGTAAAAATCGGCGGAATGCTTGCCTTCCAACAAATTTATCCTGAGACTTCAAAATCTACTGATGTTTGGGCAGCAAAACAAATTCAAGAATTTTTGAATTTCAATATTTATGATGCAGATACTGGCCGCGGTTATTCACCAGAAGTACTGCAATATGCTAAAGACCACAACATTAATTGGGATATAACTGAAGATGATAAAGAAGAAATGAAAAAAGCAAAGGCTGACTTTTTAGCCTTTAGTTACTATTCTTCTTGGACAGTGTCAGCTGATAAAATTCCTGCTGACGTTGCTCCTAACCGTTACATGAATTATGGCGGTGTGGAAAACAAGTATCTCAAGGCAAATGCTTGGGGCTGGACAATTGATCCACTGGGCTTTAGAAATGCTATTACCACTATGTACAACCATTACAAGATTCCAGTCTTCCCAATTGAAAACGGAATCGGCTTAAAAGAAACTTGGGATGGTGAGCATATGATCGAAGACGATGAACGTATTGCTTACCATGAAGAACATATTAAGGCTATGAAAGATGCGATGTTCTTAGATGGAGCTAAAGTTTTAGGTTATCTAGGCTGGGGATTAATCGATATTCCAAGTTCACATGCCGATATGGAAAAGCGTTACGGTGCTGTTTACGTCAACCGTTCAAATCATGACCTAAAAGATTTAAAACGTGTTCCTAAGAAATCATTTTATTGGTTCCAAAAAGTATTAAAAGATAATGGAGACGAAATATAATGAGCGAACAAAAACAATCAGGCTTTAGTGTGTTTGTTAATAAACACATACTGCCTCCAGTAATGAAATTTGTTAATACTAAGGCTATCCAAGCCTTACAAAATGGTATGATTTATACTTTACCATTTATTCTTATTGGATCTATTTTCTTAATTTTAGGAAATATTCCTATTCCAGCTGTAGCTAATGCAATTAATGCTTCTGGTTGGGGAGCATTCTTCAACCAAGCCTACACTACTACTTTCAGTATCATGGCTATGTGGGCATCAGTTGGTATTGCCTATATTTATGTTAAAAATGAAGGCTATGAGCCATTAGCACCAGGTCTTACTTCATTAGCTGCATTCTTAATGCTTCAAACTTTAACTATTGACAGCCCATTAAAGAATGCCATGGCTAAAGGTATTGACGGTGGAATGAGTGCAAAAGCAGTAACTGAAAATATTGATAAGTTACCCCACGCTTTACAAACATTCTTAGAATCACCAGTTACAGGTGTCTTCAACATTACCTGGCTTGGTGGCGACGGAATGATCGCCGCAATTATTGTTGGCTTATTAGTCGGCTGGATCTACTCAGCTATCATGAAAAAGGGCTGGACTATTAAGTTACCTGAACAAGTTCCAGCTGCTGTTTCTAACCAATTTACTGCTATGATTCCATCAGGAATTATCTTAATTGGTACTATGCTTATTTACGCAGGCTTTAAGTTAACTACTGGTTCAGACTTCTTACAATGGACCTACCAAACTCTTCAAATTCCACTTCAAGGTATCTCTGACTCACTTGGTGGTGCCATCGCTATTGGATTCTTAGTACCATTCTTCTGGTTCTTTGGTGTTCACGGTGGTTTAATTGTTGGTTCTCTTGCTGGCCCTATGCTTCAAGCTAACTCTTTTGACAATGCTCAATTGTACAAAGCTGGTAAATTAACCATTGCCAATGGTGCTCACGTTGTTACTAACGAATTCTACAACAACTTTATTAACTTGACTGGTTCAGGTATCACTATTGGTTTAATTATCTTTATTTTAATTGCTGCTAAATCAGCACAATTACGTTCAATCGGTAAAGTTGAATTAGTTCCTGGTATCTTTAACATTAACGAACCATTCCTATTCGGTTTACCTATTGTTATGAACCCATTCTTAGCAATTCCATTCTTCTTAACACCAGTTGTAGTTGCTATCTCAACTTACTTCGTAATTAGAACTGGTATTGTTCCCCCTCTTAATGGTTTTGCTTGTCCGTGGACAATGCCAGCTGTTATCTCCGGTTTCCTAATTGGTGGCTGGAAGATGGCAATTTGGCAAGCATGTACATTAGTTATTTCAACTTTGATCTACTGGCCATTTGCTAGAAAGTACGACAAGATCTTAGTCCAAAGAGAAGCTGCAACGCTTAAGAAGGACGAAGCTGAAGGTAAATAATTTTTTCAGCTATTAACTAACACTTATGATCAAAATCGTGCTATAATGTAAATGCTTTCAATGATGAAAGTGCATACATTTAATTTATAGATCAACACTCAAACACTGAAAAACACTGAATTAGATTTACAAAGGAGATAATTATTATGGCAGATAAAACTATTATGTTAGCTTGTTCAGCAGGTATGTCAACTTCACTTTTAGTATCAAAGATGCAAAACGCAGCTAAAGAAAAAGGTAAAGACTACAAGATCTTTGCTACTGCAGCATCAGGTATTCAAGATGAAATTGACAAGGAACACCCAGATGTATTAATGCTTGGACCTCAAGTTCAATACATGGAAGACAGTGTTAAAAAGATTACTGATGAAGCAGGCATCCCATTAGCAGTTATTAACATGCAAGACTACGGTATGATGAATGGTGAGCATGTTCTTGAAACTGCTCAAGAATTAATGGGCGATAAATAGTCAAATGAACGACGAAGTAAAAATTGTTAACGAATTTGATCGTAACGGGCATCACTTTAAAATTGGCGTCAGCGCAGATGGACAAGTTTCTATTTATTTAGATAATGAGACTAAAGCTCATCATGGCTATCATTTTCCTGGTATTATCCAAGTCCCTAAAGGTCTTGAGGTAGACGGGCAAATGATGCTGCAACTACCAATTGATTGTGATGCAGCAATTGATCAAGGAATTCAAGAATTAAAACAAAAATAATTTATGGGAGATGCTTGCTGACATAGTAAAATAAATAATTGTCAGGAGCATCTTTTATTTTAAAAATACTATCTAGGAGAATTAAAATTATGGCACAAGAAAATAGCGATAACATGCAAGTTGTAATGGGAATTATTATGCAAGCTGGTAATGCAAAGGCTGCTGCTATGCAAGCAATCCAAGCTGCTAAAAAGGGCGACTTTGATAAAGCTGATGAATTTATTAAGCAAGCAAATGAAGGCTTAGTTAATGCCCACAATGTTCAAACTGATATGTTAACCCAAGAAGCACAAGGTAACCATGTAAAAGTTGACCTTTACATGGTTCATGCTCAAGACCACTTAATGACAGCTATTACTTTTATTGATTTAGCTAAGGAAGTAGTAGCTGTTTACAAAAAAATGGCTGAAAAATAATGGCTGCAGAAGCAAAATACTTAAAAGTTGCTCGAATTCTACAAAAAAGAATTGAAGATGGAGTCTATAAACCTCAAACTCCCCTTCCTGACCAAAAAACACTTGCAGAAGAATTACACGTAAGCCGTTTAACTGTTAAGAAGGCCTTAGATGGTCTACAAAGAAAAGGTCTGGTTTATAAAGAATCTGGTCTTGGCACCTTTGTCTTAGGCCCCATTCCAATTCAAGACAAATTTGATTCACCAGCAAATGCTTTTAGTGGCTTAGCTAATCTACTAGGATCTAATGAGGTCACTAGCGACATTATTGAATTTAATGTTGAATTTCCAAATGAGAATGTTCAACACTATTTAAAATTAAAGTCTAGTGATCCAGTTTACAATATTCGGCGCCTAAGACGTCTTGAAGGTAAGCCTCTGATTCTTGAACATACATTTATGCCGGTTAACTTAGTTCCAGATTTAAATGAAGATATCTTACATAATTCTATCTATAATTATCTTCATCATGATTTGAAACTTAAATTTGGCGTTGCCTATCGTAAAATTAAGGCTACTAAAGCTGATGATTGGGATCAACAATATCTTCAAGCAAAAAAAGATGATCCAATCTTAGAGCTGGAACAAATTGTCTGGTTAAACAATGGTCAACCAGTTGAATATTCAACAAGCCGTAATCGCTACGATGAACGAAATTATGTCGTTTTGGAGACAAATAGCTTTTAAGTAAAAGTTCTAGAGCAATTCTAGAACTTTTTTTATAAATTTAAACAAATTAAGAAAGGAAAAAATATGACTAAAACCTATTCAATGCCAAAGGATTTTTATTGGGGCGGCGCTAGTGCTGCAAACCAGTATGAAGGCGGTTATAAAGACGGTGGTAAAGGATTAAACGCCGTTGATGTACTAACTAATGGTTCTGCTAGTGAACCAAGAAAAGTCACCTGGAAAACTGCTGATGGTAAAACTGGATCTACTCCAATGGTTTGGGGAAAAGAGTTTAAACTACCTGAAGGAGCAAAACCAGCTCCTTTAGCTGACTATTACTATCCAAGTCATGAGGGAACAGACTTCTATCACCACTATAAAGAAGATATTAAATATATGGCTGACATGGGCTTTAATATGTTCCGCCTATCATTAAATTGGTCACGTATCTTACCAAACGGCGATGATGAAGAACCAAATAAAGAGGGCTTAGACTTCTATGATAAGGTCTTTGATGAATGTGCTAAATATGGCATTGAGCCTTTAGTAACTCTCTCCCACTATGAAACTCCCTTATCCTTAGTTAATCGTTTCGGGGGCTGGAAAGACCGAAAAATGATTGACATTTTTGTTCATTATGCTGATATTGTAATGAATCACTATAAAGGAAAAGTGAAATACTGGCTAACATTTAACGAAATTAATGCTATGGACATGGCTCCCTATATGGGCGGTGGATTAATTGATGGTAGTGAACAAAATCGTGCTCAAGGAGCTCATAATCAGTTTGTAGCAAGTAGTAAAGTAGTTAAACTAGCTCATGAAATCGATCAAAACAATCAAGTAGGTCAAATGCTTGCCTACTCTGCTTACTATCCTTATACTGCTGATCCAGCTGATCAAATTTTAGTTATGAAAGCTAAACAAGAGATGCTCTTTTACTCAGATGTTCAAACTGGAGGTCGTTATCCTGAATATCGTTTAAAACAATATGAACGTGATGGCATCAAACTTGATGACAAGCCAGAAGACTATGAGCTAATTAAAAACTATCCAGCAGACTTTCTCAGCTTTTCTTGCTACACTTCTAATGTTCTTACTACACATGAAGCAGATGCAAAGGCCAATGGTAATGTTTCAGCAGGCGGTGTTAAGAACCCATATCTAGACTATAACGCCTGGGGATGGGCAACTGACCCAGATGTATTACGAATTGCCTTAAATGACCTTTGGGATCGATACCATAAGCCCCTCTTTATCGTTGAAAATGGTCTTGGTTGGGGTGATGAATTAACTGAAGATCATAAAGTTCATGATGACTATCGAATTAATTATCTTCGTGCCCAAATCAAATCAATGGAAGAAGCAGTTAATGAAGATGGCATTCCTTTGATGGGTTATACCATGTGGTCAGCAATAGATTTAGTCTCAAATGGCACTGGTGAAATGAAAAAACGCTATGGCTTTGTTTACGTTGATCGTGACGACAAAGGAAATGGATCTTTAAAGAGATATCCTAAGGATTCCTTTAACTGGTATAAAAAAGTTATTGCCTCCCATGGAAAAGATTTAGACTAAAAAACAAGATAGAACCTAGCTTTTTCTAGGCTCTATTTTTTTGACAAGATAGATAGAGAAAGACAGACAAAATGATTACAATCAAAGAACAAGCAAACTTCAAAGCAAAAGATTTCTTTAATTACCTAGATAGGCAACTTACTCAAGCAATTAAAAAATCCCGTGGTAATGACTTACCTGTTAAAATTGCTGCAGGAACAACATATCAACAAAGAAATGTGAAAGCCGAAATCACTGAATATGAATTCGGTAAAAAATATGTTTCAGTTTTCAAGTCACCTAAAATAGATGTTAAAATTAGCTACTATTTAACCGATACACCGCAGGGTTGTCAGATTGTTTTTAAAGAGGATGTTCTCAGCTATGATGAAAAGAAACATTCTAATATCGGTACCTGGTTTTATAACTGGCAGTTAAAGCAAGGCGCAAAAAAGCAATTAAAACAAATGAAAAATAAGGTCTTAGCCTATACAAAATAAAAATAGTCCCGGTCTCAAAGAATTTGTATTTTGAGACTAGGACTATTTTTTAAATAATATCATCAGAACTTTGATCATAGAATTTAGAGTTTTGATAATTGTATACCAATTTAGAACTATCAAATGGTGTTCCATTGGCTAAATAGAAAGTATCATAAACTTCTAAACAGGGATCTCCCTCTTTTAATTCTAGATATTTTGCTTCATCTGCTCTTAACTTTCTAACGCGCATATATTTGTCAGAGAAACGAATTTCTTTCTTTAAACCATCTTTGATATAGTCAAAAATCGATCCCTCAGCAATTTCCTTACTCATAAACGGAATAATGCTCTTAGGATAATATGATTCTTCTAAAACAAACGGTTTTCCCTCTTGTCTGCGTAATCGTTTTATAAAGTAGCATATTTCATCAGAACGCAGATACTCAGATAAAGGTTTCGGCGCCCTTTTTTCAGTAAACTCAATTACTTCAGTAGTAGGATTTTTTAATACGTGAGCAAACCCGGCGTTATCAGTAAGTGACATATAACCATCTCGCCCTGTAGGTCTGACAAAAACGCCAGAACCTTGAACTTTATAAACTATTCCTCGTTGAGTTAATAAAGTAATGGCCTGTAAGATAGTAGACTTACCAACTTGATATTCTTTCATTAATTCGGTAATTGTTGGTAATTTATCTCCATGATGAAGTTTGTTTTTGGTGATATAAGCTTTTATTTTATCCGCAACTAATTCATATTTTTTCATTACTATGTCCTTAAAATAAAAATCTTCATAGTTATATTTTAAACTACGAAGATTTTAAAAGTCTATACTTTTTAATTAAGCTTTAGTAGCATCTGCTTGTTCCTTCTTAAGCAATTCATTATCATAATGCTTAATGAATGGATACCAAATCAAGAAGGCAATTATGGCATTGACTAAGGCTAAAACGAAACCTTGCCAACTAGCAGTAGCCATCATACCACCAAGACCTACAGGAATTGGCCATGGTTGTTGAACAATGATCTTAGGAACTAAGTGAGTTGCAATGGCAGCATAAGCAGTCATTGAACATACCATTGGAGCAGCTAAGAATGGAATAAATAATTTAATGTTATAAACGATTGGCAAACCAAATAGTAAAGGTTCGTTAATGTTAAATACAGCAGGAACAGCCTCAAGTTTACCAAGTTCTCGTAATTGCTTTGATCTAGCAGCAAATGCCATCCAGAGAGCCATACCGAGAGTAGCACCAGAACCACCCATAATTACAAATGCATTTGAGAATTCACCAGCAAATACATAGTGAGCACCAGAAGCATTAGCAGCCATATTTGATAAAACAATTGCTTGATAGAAGCTTGAAATAATGGTTGCACCATGAATACCAAACCACCATAAGAAGTGGATCAGGAAGAAGATAATTAATACTCCCCACCAGGTATTAGCAATGTTTGAAACAAATGAGAATGGGATAAATAGTAGTTGGAAAATATCTGTACCAAGTACAATTAAAATCACATCAATTACTGCAATAACTACGGCAATAACGAAACCAGGAATTAAAGCAGTAAATGAGTTAGCAACACCAGATGGAACAGATGCTGGCATCTTAATACGCCAATTATGTTTAATACAAAAACGATAAATTTGAACAGTTAACCAAGCAACGATCAAACCGGTAAAAATACCAGTCGCACCAATTCTTGTTAAACCTGATCCAGAGATACCATATCCTCCGGCAACAACATTATCTTTCTTGAGGATATTAACAAAAATTGTATTGCCACCCTTCCAAACTAATTGTGGAACGGTAATGAATAGGCCCATTAAAGTTAAGAAAACAGCGTTTAATGGATCAAGCAATAAGTTTTCTTCTTTGCGATAAATATCAGCATAGTTATAAGCGAATGATCCAGCAAAGTATATCGCAATAATCCCCATTGTGGCGTTGTAAATAACAGTATAAATATTGTTAAAACGTCCAAACGTATTATTATAAAAATCTACAAATCCTTTAGCAGTAATAACTTGTGTTAAAACTGTTAAGACCAAAAACATAGATCCAATGATAGAAAAGGCAATAATAGAATAACCAGCACCCATGATTGCACGTACAAAACGTGAACCTGAGAACTTACCTAAAGCCTTCATCATTTTATCTTTAAATGATGGTTGCGCAGTGTCAGACATAGTACATCCCCCTCAATTTGTCCTACTGTCTATTACTTTCAAATGTCTTAATTGCTCCTGCATATTTGTCGCGACCATTTTGAATGTTGCTAATTCTTCTTAAGATCAAAATAGATCCTAATATTCCAACAACTAAAATTGTAAAGATCACATTTGCGACATCGTTTGTAGCCATAAAAGGAAATAGAGTCTTTCCAAACGGTAAATAGCAACTGATAGCAAAGATTACATTTGCACTTAGCTGGAGTTGATAATACAGTTTTGTAAATTTTAAGTCAGTATTTCTGACGTTCCACTTACTTATCTGCTCTACTGAAGCTATTAATAATAAAACAAATAATAATCCCGAAATTATCGAAGCAACAATATCCTTGTAACAAATTGCAAAAACTAACCAAAAGAGATTAGTGAATAAGAACGCCGCAGAAAAATACCGAATCATTAAATAGCGGCTAAAATTTATAGATCTCACACTCATATCATGTTTCTTTTGTTCTAAACTCTGATCTCTTTTAGTCATTATTGTATCTGTCCTCCTAATATGGTTCCTGAACAATTCAGACAACACCTGTATAATACTCCACAATGAAACCGTTTGCAATGATTATCACTGTTTTCTTATAAAAATAAAATTCTATACTTTTAAGCTTTACAATTAAGTTTTTAATTTGTAGAATGGGTTTCGAAAACGCTTACTTTAGAAAGGACGTATTGAATATGACTGGATACACTATGCCTAAGGGCTTTTTATGGGGCGGCGCTGTTGCTGCTCACCAACTTGAAGGTGCATGGAATGAAGACGGAAAAGGAATGTCTGTAGCGGATGTTATGACAGTAGGATCAGCCACTAAGCCACGTGAAATTACTGATGGCGTTATTCCTGGTAAAAACTATCCTAATCATGATGCCATTGATTTTTATCACCACTATAAGGGTGATATTAAGTTAATGGCTGAAATGGGCTTTAAGGCTTTTCGTACTTCAATAGCTTGGACTAGAATTTTTCCTAAAGGCGATGAAGAAGAACCTAATGAAGCAGGTCTTAAGTTCTACGATGACTTATTTGATGAATGTCATAAGTATGGAATTGAACCTGTAATTACTCTTTCTCACTTTGAAATTCCTTATCACCTAGTTAAAGAATATGGCGGTTTTACTAACCGTAAACTGATTGACTACTTCGTTCGCTTTGCCCGTGTTTGCTTTAAGCGTTACAAGAATAAAGTTAAATACTGGATGACTTTCAACGAAATTGATAATCAATCTAGTTTCAACAACGACTTCTTGATGGCCACTAACTCTGGTATTTTATTCAAGAATGGTATGGGTGATAAGGAAAAAGAAGCTGCTATGTATCAAGCAGCTCACTATGAATTAGTTGCTTCTGCTTTAGCAGTTAAAGAAGGCCACAAGATTAATCCAGACTTCCAAATTGGTTGTATGATTAATTACTCACCTGTTCGTCCTTTAACTCCATCATCAGATGATGTTTTACTTGCTGATAAGTTTGAACAAAGACGTGACTTCTTCTCTGATGTGCACGTTAATGGTGAATATCCAAATGCCGTTGAAGACTATATTGAAAGAAATGGTTACCGTCCAGATATCACTGAAGAAGATAAAATTGCCTTAAAAGAAGGTACGGTAGACTACGTTGGTTTCTCATACTATCAATCAACTACTGTTTCAAGTAAGAAAGTTAAACCAGATGAATTAACTGACTTACAAGAAGCTATCGTCGAAAACCCTACTTTAGAGCGTAGTGACTGGGGTTGGGAAATTGATCCAGAAGGTTTGAGAATCTCTCTTAACCACCTAACTGACCGCTACCACAAGCCACTATTTATCGTTGAAAATGGTCTCGGTGCTTACGACAAACGTGAAGCTGACGGGTCAGTTCATGATCCATATCGAATCGATTACTTGAGAAAACACATTGAACAAATGGAAAAGGCCGTTGTGTTAGATGGTGTTGACTTGATGGGTTATCTTCCTTGGGGATGCATAGACTTAGTTTCAGCTGGAACGGGTCAAATGGACAAGCGTTATGGCTTCATCTATGTTGACAAGAATGACAAGGGTGAAGGAACGCTAGAACGCTCAAAGAAGGATTCATTTAACTGGTATAAGAAAGTTATTGAATCTAACGGTAAAGATTTAGACTAACCATCAAAAATAGGATTTAGAGTGCTTCTAAATCCTATTTTTTTATTTTTATTAGCACCGCTCTAATTAGAGTGCTAAATATTTTACTTTCCCTACGGACCTACTACAATAGAAATTGTAGAGAGCGTAATGGAAGGAAGTTTTATTATGGCAAACGAAATGATGAAAAATCGTAACAACGATAATATGATGGATCAATTAAGTGATTGGTTTAGTTTTCCAAAAGACTTTTTTGACGACAGTTCCATCAAGAACATTATGCAATCTGATGTAGCAGAAACTGATAAGGACTATATTGTTAAGGTTGACATGCCAGGAATGGATAAGAAAGACATCAAAGTTTCATATAAAGATGGCGTTCTAAACGTTTCAGGTAGTCGGGATTCATTCGATAACTTAGACAATAACAATGGCAATGTTCTTCACCGTGAAAGAAGCGTTGGTCACATTCAAAGAAGTTATCGTATTCCTGATGTTGACTCTAAAGACATTTCCGCAAAAGACGTCAATGGCGTTTTAACCATTACCTTACCAAAGTTAACTGAAGAAGATAAGGAAAATACAATTAATATTGAATAAATATTTAGATAAGAAAAAGACATCCCGCATAAGCGAGATGTCTTTTAATTTACAGCGATAATTTTAACATCATAACTTCCAGCTGGCGCTTCAACAGTTACTGTTGCACCAGCTTTTTGTTTCATCAAAGCTTGTCCTAAAGGTGAATCAAAGGAAATTTTTCCCTTAGCTAAATCTGCTTCCATCCTACCAACAATCCGATACTTTTCAGCTTCATCGTCACCATCAAAAAGTAAAGTAACATTTGATCCTAAATCAATAGTTCCACTTTCATCTTTTTGAATAATTTCTGAATATCTTAATTGCTTATCTAAATAGCGTAAGCGACTTTGTAAATGCCCTAATTCCATTTTAGCTGTAGTATATTCAGAATTTTCTGATAAGTCTCCCATACTACGAGCTTCTTGTAAGATTTTAATTCTTCGTGGCCGATCTTTCTTTAAACGGGCTATCTCGTCTTTAATTTCTTGATAGCCTTCAGGCGTCATTTTCTGATAATAAACCATTATTTAACCTTAACATCATTTCCAGTAATCACATCTTGCTTGTAAAGATCACCATTCTTTACAGAATAATGACCAACAATTGTTCCAGTTGACTTCTCAGCTAAAGAATATTGTCCATTGCCACCATCAATTAAAGTAAAATTATCTGGTCCATAGTTACTTGAATAGCCGTTTTCTTTGATAGTATTAGACACCATCTTATTAAACATAGCATCTGAAGAGTTATTAGCTGAGGCAGCACTTTGACCGCCATTATTTTGAGTATTAGATGCTGAAGAATTTGATGAACCATTTGAATTATTTGTGTTTTCTGATTCATTTGAATTAGAAGAAGTATTAGAGCTTTCTGACCCACTCTGACTACCTTTTTCACTAGTACTACTCTTGGAACTTTCGCTGCTACTCTTATCAGTTTTTTTATCTGAACTGGTAGTTTCTGAATTATCAGTATCTATATCAGTCTTATCTTTCTTAGTTGTATTTTTTTTAGCTTTGTGGCTCTTTTTATGGCTTGTCTTAGTACTTTTAGCTTCATTATTAGTATTTGATTGGGTCGCATTATTACTACAACCTACAGCTAAAAGCATTGTCATTAGGGTAATTCCTGATACAAAAATATTCTTTTTCATAGTTCTTACCTCCGATATTGTTATCAATATTATACTTCAGAATCACACTTTAAATCCTTATGAAAGCTACTTTCATTCAATAAAATTAGTGTATTAAGCTGGGATTTGCTGTATAGTAAATATAATGAAAAACATGATAAAAAAATTAAAGGAGTGTAATCTATGTCTCACGAATTAACCCTACAAGAAATTGATCAATTTCGTAGTGACTTTGATAATTCACGTAATCAAGTAGTTTCTCGCGCAGCAATGCGATCTGGTGTGTTAGAAGCTTCATTTAATCCAGCAGTTACTAACCGTCTAAACGATGTATTCTCTGTCGAAGTAGAAACTGATAATGTTACTAACCAAATGCAGTCAGGTCGTTGCTGGTTATTTGCAACCTTAAATACTTTACGCCATGATTTTGGTAAAAAATATAAGGCTAAAAACTTCACCTTATCTCAAGCATATAACTTCTTCTGGGATAAGATTGAACGTGCTAATATTTTCTATGATGCAATTATTGATTCTGCCGATAAGCCATTAGATGATCGCACAGTTAAAGCATATATGAATTTTGCTGGTGCAGATGGTGGTCAATGGGCAATGGCTGCTTCCTTAGTGAAAAAATACGGTGTTGTTCCAACCAATGCAATGCCTGAAAGTTTTAACACTAACCACACAGCCGGTTTATCTGATGCGCTAGCTCGTAAAGAAAGAAAAGATGCTTTAGTTTTACGCAAATTAGTTCAAGAAGGTAAAACTGAAGAAGTTGAAAAGAAACGTAAAGAATTTCTAAGTGAAATTTACCGCATGACTGCAATCGCTGTCGGCGAACCACCTAAGACTTTTGACTTAGAGTACCGCGATGATGAGAAAAAACTTCACTTGGATAAAAACCTAACTCCAGTTGAATTTTTCAATAAGTATTGGGATATTAATTTCAATGATTATGTTTGCTTAACTAATGCTCCAGATCATGAATATGGCAAACTTTACTCTCTTCCATTTGAAGACAATGTTAATGGTGGTATCCCTATTACTTTCTTAAATGTTCCAATCGAATACTTAAAAGAAGCTGCTATTAAACAATTAAAGGATGGCGAAAGTGTTTGGTTTGGTAATGATGTCTTGAAAGAAATGGATCGTAAGACTGGTTACCTAGATACTGAATTATACAAGACCGATGAATTATTTGATGTTGATACTTATATGACTAAGGCAGAAAGATTGGCTACTGGTGAAGGCGAAGTTAGCCACGCTATGACTTTAGTTGGTGTTGACTTAGATAAGGGTGAAATCCGTAAGTGGAAAGTTGAAAACTCATGGAGTGAAAAATCTGGCCGTAAAGGTTACTTCACAATGAGTGATAAGTGGTTTGATGAATTCGTTTATGAAGTAGTTGTTAGAAAAGAATTCTTAACTGAAGATCAAAAGAAACTTGCAGAAAGCAAGCCAACTCCACTTCCTGCTTGGGATTCACTAGCTTAAATACTTATATTTAA
>DBFNNF010000059.1:0-8132 GCA_048407585.1 Lactobacillus johnsonii
TTATAATGAAAAGAAATAGATAATTTCAATTAGAGGAAGTGTTCGGATGAAGACTTTTTTACGCTTTTTAGGAAATTTAGCAACAGTAATTATTGCTTTTGTATTATATACACTTTTGCAATTAGGTTATGCGCAAAAGAAGGTAAACTTGTTATTTGCAATTATTTTAGCAGTTTTAACCGTTGCAGTAATTTATTGGATGTATTGGATTTATAAACGAGAACTTAAGCAAGAAAATGACTGGTTCTTCAATGCTAAACCTCACTGGGATGTAAAAAGAATTATTATTGCTGTAGCGGCATTCTTTACTTTAGTAATCTTTCAAATAGCCTTTGTGCGATTATTTGGCGGTAATACAATTTCAAAGAACCAAGAAGAACTAGATGCAATTAGAAAAGTTGCCTCGCCAATGTTTAATGTACTTTTGGTTATCGTGGCACCAATCTGTGAAGAATTCATCTTTAGAGCGCTGTTTTTCAACACATTTTTCCCAGTAGACAATGAATTTAATAAGTGGGTTGGAATTGTAGTAAGTGGTTTTGTTTTTGCTTACGGTCATGATCCAATGTTTAGTAAGTTTATTTATTTATATTGGATGATGGGGATGATCTTAGCTTGGACATATGTCACGACTAAAGACGTAAGATATTCAATTTTGACCCATATGTTAAATAATCTTTTGTCCATTTTATAAAACTAAAAAAAGAGCATTAATGCTCTTTTTTTCTTTGTCCTAATTGTTCTAAGACGATTTCTGCAATTTCATTATTAGTCCACATCCAAGCAATATGTCCTAAAGCTTCTGAGATATGTTCTTCCATCGGTTGTTTCTTGGGAGAAGGAACTGTCTTCATTAGGGGCATAATTACTAAGTGAAAGGCAAGCCAGACTGATAATCCAAAAGGAATTCCTTGATCTAAAGTTAACCATTTAACTTTCTTTTCTAGTAGAGCAGCATAGGCTGTTGCAAAAGAAATAGAAAAGCCAAAGTGAACTAGATAGCTTACCCAAGGAAGCTTTTCACCCGAATAAGTGTAAGTAGCATGAGTGAATTTAGCAGGAACGCCCATTTGCTCTAATAATTTTTGTGGAGGGTTAGTTTTGTTTCTTTCTGGTGTTCTTGGAGGAAGAATATTTTCCCAACCTAATTTAACTAATCCTGAAATCACACCAGCAGCAGTACCGGCGATTAATATATTTTTCCAACTAGATTTTGACATTAATATTCACGTCCTTTTTATTAGACTTATTTTAATCATTGTAACAAATTTAGTCTTTAGAATATGGCTTAAGGATTAAATGTTTCAGCCGCTTATCAAATAACTATCTATTATTGGATGATATTGCTTGGGAAATAAATAACAGAGTGCTTTAATAGGCAGTGAGAGGTAATTTATTTCGGAGGTACTGACGATGAAAAAATTAGTTTCAATTGGCTTAGTTGGCTTATTAACTTGTACGATGCTGACTGCATGTAGCAATTCACAAAATAATACTTCTAGTTCATCAACTGAAAAGACAACAACGGTTAAGAAGAGTAGTAAGATTACGGCGAATAACTTAACTACTAAGAAACAAACAGCAATTACTATTGCTTATGCTGGTGAAAAGTATCCAGATATTTGGAAGAAGACTTTTAAGCAAGCACAAAATAATCCTGTCACTGTAAAACTTCATAATCGAAAAGATTTTTCATATATGCAAAATGGTAGTGATGTTGCATACGAAATTGCTACAGTTGATGGGGATAAATATTTCTACTACACAAAGAATGATCCAACAATTTTCTTCTATCACAAAAATAAGGAAATTGGTTCATCTGACATTAAAATGATGATTAAATACCTTAACAAGCATAATGATGGCAGTAAGGTTAAGAAGATCATTAAGAATGTCAAGGTAGTGGACGAAAGAAAGACAGCGAGTAAAGACTAAAAATATTGCTGGTGATAAAGGGTTATATACTGTTCCTACAAAATTACAGGGTAAGTGGTACAGTATGGATAAAAACCGTCGTACACATAGTAAGGATGATAATCAATTAAGAGAAATTGAATTTGGTGCACATACGCTTACGACAGAAGATCATCAATACGAGATCCATATCCCAGATAAAGAGTATTTTGAAAAGCATCAACAATTTTCTAATGATTATCTAGATGATACTCATACTTGGGTTAAAGTCTTTAATAATACTGAAGCCCCGAAAGGAGTCAATTATATTACCTTAATTGGTTGGACAGCTAAAAATGAGCATCAAACGTCCTATGGTTATACAATCTTGGGCGGTCATCCGGTGGTTATTTTAGCTAGTGGTCAAGGGAAAATAACGGATCAAGTTTACTGGAAAACACCTAAACTAGCCAAAAAATATCAGGACCAGAATTTTGATAAACTAATTACAAAAGCAGAAAATAATTAGAAAGTAGTATGAGGTAAATTTTATGTCTGATAAACCTTATTACGAACAAGAATATCATGCACCAGAAAGTGATATTCCAGATCCATCAGTTGGGAAAATTTTTAAAGGATTATTTCTATATCCCTTCACTTGGGCTGCCCGTAGTACTCGAAAAGCCTTTTGGGTTGCATTTGTTATTCAGTTCTTATTAACAATTGTAATTGGAATAGCGTCAATAGTAGCATTATGTACTAGTGGAATTTTCTCGGTTACTCCAAATAATGTGACTTGGGCTGTATCCCACATTACATTTTTTACTTGGCTAATTGAATTAATTTTATTCATCTTACTAATTTGGATAAAATTAGGTCTTCTGGGCTACGCAGTAAGAAGATTACATGATGTTAACTATAGTGGTTGGTGGCTATGGTTAAGCATTATTCCATTTGGCTGGATCATTGTAGTTATTTTCTTAGTACTACCTACTGTTGAAGAACCAGTAAGATGGGGTAGCTACTTATTTGTTGACTAATTAATTTAAATAAACATAGCAATACGAAGGGTTTTTCCTTTCGTATTTTTTTATTACATTTTGTATAATGTTTTTATAGTATTTTTTTAGTTTTTATTTAAGGAATAGGTAATATGGAATATTTAAAGCTGTTAGGAATATTAATAATTGTAGTCGGCTTCGTTTTGAAGTGGGATACGACTGCAGTTGTAGTTATTGCAGCAATTGTAACAGGGCTTTTCTCTGGGATGGATTTTGTTAAATTGCTGGAAGTAATTGGAAAGAGTTTTGTAGAAAATCGAATGGTAAGTTTGTTTTTCCTAACCTTGCCAATGATTGGGCTAGTAGAATCACATGGATTAAGAGATTATGCAGTTAATGCTATAAAAAAACTGAAAAAATTAACTGCGGGAAAAATTTTAAATATCTATCTTTTAATTCGTGAACTAGCTGGTGTATTTGGGATTTCTTTGCAGGGACAAGTTCAATTTGTTCGTCCATTAATTGCACCGATGGTAATTGCTGCTGCAGAAGATCAAGATAAAAAGAAACTAAGCAAATCAGAGATTGATCTAATAAAGGGACGCAGTGCAGCAATTGATAATTTTGGTAACTTTTTTGCCCAAAACTTGTTTGTAGCATCTGGTGGTGTACTTTTGATTTCTTCAACAATGAAATCACTTGGTTATAAGGTTGATCCAGTAGGAATTGTTGTTAACACTATTCCTATTGCGATTATTACTTTCGTTTTAGTTTTTGCTTATAACTTATACTTTGACCGTCAAATGGCTAAATGGGAAGGAAAATAATATGCAAAATACAATTAACTTTTTACTTGCCATTCTTTATGCATTAATTGGTTTATGTATGGCAATTGCTGGAATTGAAACATTGCGTGACAAAACTAATAAAGCAAGAATTGGAACAGCAATTTTTTGGTTCTTTTTAGCAATTATTTTTGCTTTTGGAGATTTGATTCCTGCCGTAGTGTCCGGTGCAATGGTTTTAGTAATCGGAATTTTAGCTTTGTTTAAGCAAGTTCAGGTTGGTAAATTGCCAACTGTAAATCCTAAAACTGCTCAAGAAGGTGCTAAACGTTTAGGAGCAAAGGTATTTTTACCAAGCATTGTTTTGGCATTAACATCTATTATAATTGCACAATTTACTCCACTTGGTGGTCAGGTGGGAATTGGTATTGGTGCAGTTGTTTCACTAGTCTTAGCCATTATCTTGACTAAAGCGCCAGCAAAGCAAGTTTTCAAGGATTCCCAGAGAATGGTTAGAAGTGTAGGAGCACCTGGCGTTTTACCACAACTATTAGCCATGCTTGGGGTTGTTTTTACAACTTGTGGTGTTGGTAAGTTAACAGCTGACATGATTAGTCATGTTTTCCCAGCTGGAAATCACTTCTTAGGCGTAGCGCTATACTGTATTGCGATGGCCTTATTTACTTATATTATGGGTAATGCTTTTGCTGCTTTTGCGGTAATTACTGCAGCAATTGGAATTCCTTTTGTAATTGCACAAGGTGCTAATCCTGTAGTTGTAGCAGCAATCGGAATGACATCAGGTTATTGTGGAACTTTAGTAACTCCAATGGCTGCTAACTTTAATACTTTACCCGTAGCGCTTTTAGAGATGAAAGATCAGATGGGTGTTATTAAGCAACAAGCTCCGATTGCCGTTATCTTGTTAATTGTTCAAATTGGCTTAATGTACTTTTTAGCATTTTAATTATTGAAAGGATAAAATTATGAAAATTTTAGTAACAGGCTTTGATCCATTTGGTGGAGATAAAATTAATCCCGCAATTGAAGCGGTAAAGAGATTACCAGCTGAAATTAATGGAGCTGAAATTATTAAATTGGAAATTCCGACTGTCTTTAATAAGTCAGCTGAAGTTGTTAAAAAGGCAATTGAAAAAGAAAAGCCAGACTATGTTTTAAATGTTGGACAAGCTGGTGGTCGTTTTGGATTAACTCCTGAACGTGTTGCAATTAATATTAATGATGGACGTATTCCTGATAATGAAGGCTACCAGCCACTAGGTGAACCAATTCATGAAGATGGAGAAACTGCCTACTTTACACAATTGCCAATTAAGGCAGAAGCAAAAGCAATTAGGGATGCTGGCTTGCCAGCTAGTGTGTCAAATACAGCTGGTACCTATGTATGTAATCACATTATGTATCAAGTTCAGTACATGAGAGATAAGGAATTTCCAAATATTAAGGCTGGCTTTATCCATATTCCTTTCTTACCAGAACAAGTTGTAAATCGTCCTAATACTCCATCAATGGCTCTTGGTGATATTGTTAAGGGATTAACAGCTGCACTTAGTGCAATTGTTGAACGTGATGGTAAAGGCGATATTAAGTCTGTTGAGGGAGCAAATCACTAAAGTATAGGTGGTTTTTATGATTTGGATTTTTCTAGGTCTATGTTTTATTGGTATTATTTTATGCGTAATGGTAAAACGAAAAATTATAAAGCCTGAAATTCCTTTTATCTATTGCCTATTAGGCACTATAATTTGTAGCTTTATGTGTATGGTGGAATTTAATAATCCAGTTGTAAGCTTTGAGTGGTATGGGTATTTAGTAATTATCTTCATAATTGAAGCATGTTACTTATACCGTTACTTTTAATTAGAATAGTAAAAAACGAGGTCATCATGACCTCGTTTTTCTGTCTAAATTGTTTTTAACTTGTTTAAATACATCTAAATATATTTCTGCTTGAATCGGGCAACTTATTTGAACCATCGTATTGATAAAATTTAAAATAGGCTGTTCATTTTTCGTGGTAACATAGTTTGCAATCTTGTCTAAATAATTAAATGTTAGAGTGAAAAACATCATATAATGCGGAAGCTCAATTTTTTTGATCTCTTTAATTAGTGAAGTAGCATGTTTAATATCATTACTTAGAATTAATTTAATAGTAGCGTCCCCCAGGACACCGAGCATTACCTCTAAGTCATAGGTTGTATTAGCTTCAGTAATTCGGCTAACATCTTTTAAAATTAGTTTAGAGATTCCATATACTTGTTTGGGAGCTAAAAGAAAAATTGAACTCCCGAAAAGTGCTAAATAATACTCTGACCAAATTGCCACCTTCGAAAAAATATTAGCTAATTTAATTTGATCAATTTCGGGAAGATAATTATGATTTTCTAAAATTACTAGTTGGTTAAATAAAGCTACGGTTGATAAAAGATCAAAAGGATTTTTTGATTGATGGTATTTATCGAGCTGCTTTTTGGCAACACGTTTAATCGAGGGAATCTCTTCTTTGTTCCAGGCCTCAGTTACTTCTTTGTCTGTTTCAGGTTGAGGTGAAAATTTTGACCATCCCATGAATTCATGACTAGTAATGTGAATCCTGTCCAATAACTTCATTGCTGTACTGAACTCAACTTCAATTTGATCATTTTCCCAGCGAGATAATTTGGATTCGGAACAAATACCTTTGCAAGCTTCTTTTTGTGTAATATCTTGTTCTAAACGTAATTCTTTAAATTCATGGCCGTACATTTTTTTACCTCTAAATTTAACTTGCAGATCTGCAAGAGATTTATTTTTAAGTATTATCTCACTATATACTCTTATCAACAAATTTAATTGATGGGAGATAAGTAAATGCTATTTAGGTATTCAAATAAATTCAAGTTTATCTTGATGATTGTCTTAGGTTTGATCGCTAGTTTTCAAAATATTATTATGGCCAACATTGTTCAAACTTTGACTAATATTGCTAGCAATAAGAGCTGGGATAAGATCACAGAGTTTTTAGTTGTGATTGTGACCGCTTTAACTGTTACATTAGTTGCGAGTTTATCATTTAATCGCTTAAAAACAACTATTGTTAAAGAGGTAAATATTTATCTTAGAACTCATATTTTTGGTGGTATGTTAGAAGACAATAAAGATAAAAATAGCAACAGCTTAGGATTTCTAACTAATGATTTTAAATTGCTAGAAACTAATCGTTTTGATGCGCAAATTGAAATTATTATGCAAAGTTTTTCTTTGTTCTTAGCCCTAGGATATGCTCTAGCTGTTAATTGGTTAATTACTCTTTTATTCTTATTTGGTTCTTTTGTTCCGATGTTTGTTTCCAATATTTTTCAAAAACCAATTCAAGAATCTTCTGAAAAGTGGACTAAGGCAAATAGTAGATATGTTAATCAAACAAAGAATTTTTTGGCTGGTGTTGAAACTCTAAATCTATATGATGGTCAAAGACAAGCAGTATTGAAGAATAAGCAAACTGTAGCAAGATTAGAACAAGAATTAAGCAGGATGAATTTATTGAATCTTGATACTAATTCATGGATTAACTTTATTGCACATATCATTACTTTTTTGATGCCATTCTTATTTGGAATATATTTAGTTGTAAAAGGACAAACAACTTTAGGAGCATTGTTTGCTATTGTGCAACTTGCCAATTCTTTTGTAAATCCAATTTTGTATATTTTAGATGATCGAAATAAGCTAGCTACTACTAAAAAAATAGTTGAGAATGTAGATCAATTTTTATATAATGAAAAAGATCATAAAGGTAGTAAACCAGTGAGCTTGCAGGATTTGAGTATAGAGAATTTGACTTTAAAGAGGGATGGAAAGCAATTAGCTAGTGGGGTTAACATAGAGATTAAACCAGGAGAGAAGATTGCGGTTATTGGACCGTCTGGAGCCGGAAAATCAACCTTGTTACAATTTTTATTATATGGAAAATATGGACAAGCAAAAGAAATTAAACTAAACGGCAAAAAGACAAATGCAGGCAACTTTTCGAGCTTCTTTTCATATGCAAGTCAAGCACCAGTGATTTTTGCTGATAGTTTGTTGTTTAATCTAACTTTAGGAGAAAGTATTTCCCGGGAAAAGGTAGAGAAAGTTTGCGATAAGTTAGATCTAAGAAAACTCGTTAAGGAAAAGGGACTCAATTATCAATTGGGTGAAGAAGCAGATAAATTGTCGGGTGGACAGCTAGCGCGGATTGAATTAGCAAGGGCAATTTTAATGGCTCGCCCTGTTTTATTACTTGACGAGATTAATGCTTCTCTTGATAAAAAAACGTCTGAGCTTATTCATCAGTACTTATTAAATTCAAACCTAACTTTTATTGAAGTGATTCATCATTATGAAAAAGATGATTTAAATAGATACGACAAAATATTAGATTTAGAGGACTATATTTAATGAATTGGAA
>DBFNNF010000060.1:0-2480 GCA_048407585.1 Lactobacillus johnsonii
AAAAAGATCACTAAAGGCAGTCTGCAAAAATTGTTTTAGCTCTAAACCTTCTTCAAGTTTGGCATACTGATCTAAGTACCCAACATGAATTTTATTTTGCCACTTAACTTCCCCATCATCTTGCGTGATTTCACCGGTCAAAATTTTAATTAAAGTTGATTTACCAACTCCGTTTTGTCCGGTTACCCCCATATGGTCCTCTTTATTTAAAACAAAGTTTGCGTCTTCGTATAAAGTTTTATCAATAAATGTCTGACTTAAATTTTTAACTGTTAGTGAACTCATTATTTTCTCTCTTTTTCATTTGATAATTGACGCTGCCGATCATACTCTTGAAGCGCATTTAAGACTTTTGGCCATTGTCTTTTAGGGATAATTAATTGAAGCTTATTGTGATAGATCGGAAAATCACTAGCCTTCATCCCGGTTATTTTTGCAAGTTCTTCATCTGTTAAATGATATTTAGCTACAATTGCCTTAATTTCATAAGAAGCGTGTCCTCTAAAATATGACAGAACATAAAAGAAAGCCGCAAAAATTCCAGCACTTAAAATAGCCATCGATACAGAAAGATGGAAGGTTCTCTGTGCAATAAAAAACACTGCAATAAATGCAATAAGGGCAGATATTACCCCATAAATAACTGGAAAATACTTAGTTTGCTTCATTTTTCATCATCCTTTTTATTACACTGATCTTTCAAATATTACATTAAATTTACGTAATTGAAGTTTTTGTAAAAAAATGTAAATTTCGCTTTATTTTACTGCAATAATCCTCTTCTATAATACAGTTTGTTAAGTAAATTAAAAACGACTTTTTAAATATCACTAGTGTAACATGATTACCATTTAATTATTATTAAATTTAAACTTAAAAGGAGTAAAATACTTTGACACACAAAAAAGGAATTTCAACAGCACTTATTGTATTATTAGGCTTTGGCTTTCTAACTAATTCAGTTACTACTTCTCAAGCAGCTGATCAAGATACCAATTTTAATGTGTCTAAAAGCTTAGTTGAAAATACCATTAAACCAACTCTCCTAAGTAAAAAGTTCAAAGAAGATCAAATAAAAGACGAAAAGGAAAATAAATTAGCCGATATCAAGTTTGAAGAAAAAAGAATTAGTCAAGAAAACCCAAATTCTGAACTAGGTAACTAAAACTTTACAAACAACAGTTGCAGTTACGGTCTAAAATCACTAAGATAGAATCATCAACAGATATACTAAAAAAGCAGTTAGCATTTCGCTAGCTGCTTTTTACTTAATTACCATCCCATGGAATAGTGTCAGAATCTTTGTCATAAATCACATAATTTCTGAAGTCTTCTGGATCATTCCAATTTAAATCTTCCTGCAGACTATTTTGTCTTGTTTCTTGGTTATGGAGTTTTTCCTGTTTTAATCCTAAACTAGAACGAACTAAATCCGATACGCGTTGTAGTTCCTTTGTAGAGGCCACTTGCACTGCTGCTGCTCCAATCCAAACATTATGTCCTTGAATATAGCCACTCTTAATATTCTGAGTACATCCGCGGTAATTCATTGCAATTGAAAGCATATCATCAAAAGTCAGATTAGTTTTAACATACTTGGCAAAGACCTTAAGAATCTTGCGATAGTTAGTGATTGAATTAACTGACATCCCTTTACGTACAATGTCATTAATTACCTGTCTTTGTCTCATTTGTCGACCGTAATCACCTTTTGGATCTTCTTTACGCATCCGCACATAGTCTAATGCCTCTTTGCCATTTAAGTGCTGTTTCCCCTTCTTAAAATGCGTGTGATAAGTAAAGGTAAATGGTACATTAACATCTACTCCACCTAAAGCTTCTACCATACTTTCTAGAGCCTTCATATTAACTTCCATGTAGTAGTTAACTGGTGTATTTAAAAGTGCTTTTACTGTTCGAGTTGCTCCTTTGCTTCCGCCAACTTGATAAGCAGAATTGACCCGGAACATGTAGTACTTCCCTTCCCCACTTCCATCACCTTTGATATCGGCTAACAAGTCCCTGGGAATTGAGGTCATTGTTGCTTCTTTTTTCTCTGGATTCATAGTGGCTAAGATCATCGTATCGGAATTTCCCCGGTCATGCCTGCCTTCAATTCCTTGATCGACGCCAAGAATTAGAATTGAAATTGGCTTTTTCTGAGAAATCAATTGCGATGTTTTTCCTGTTCCTCGATAAGCTTGTTGAACTGAACTCATAGCTGAGAAATATGCATGAGCAAAGTAAGCTACGCTTCCACAAACAAGTAAAATTGATAAGAGACCTACCAAACGAGCAAAACTATTTCCATTTTTATAATCTTTTTTACTCGCCGCAAACACATTATTTCTTCTTAGTTTTTGGCGTGGTCTTTTGGGTTCCTCAGGTCTCATTAATTTTTAACTCCTCTGAAAATCAGCTTACCTTTTCATAATACAAAATCACTTAGTTAAGCGCATTAAATTCATTATTAAAAAAAT
>DBFNNF010000061.1:0-3716 GCA_048407585.1 Lactobacillus johnsonii
CTTTTTTTAAATATCTGAATAAGTATTTCATTTTCTTCACCTCTATCATCATTTTTAGATAAAGAGGTTAAAATGTTCTTGGTTTATCGTATTTGAACACAACTTTCGTTAACGAAAATTATCCTAACCATTCTTAATAAAAACTTATCTACACTTTCTCCTTAATTCGTAATATGATTAATATCAAAATATAATTGATTTTTATAAGAAGGTTCGAAATATGTTTTCACTTTTATTAGCCTTATTAATTATTTGGCTGTTCTGGAAACTAGGAATTGGCATTTTAAAGATCGTCGGTTTCTTAATCGTGATCGGACTGCTATTTGCCTTCGTTTCTTATCTAGTATTGCCTCTTCTGGCTTTAGTAGCCTTAGGCGGCTTATTAGGACTAGTATTTTCACATTAACTAAGAGCAGCCTTATGGCTGCTCTTTTTTGTACCTATAGCATTTTCTTTGACTTTACTATCTATAGTATTTTAGACTGAAAGAAAACAGCTTAATATATTTAATTCGAGGTAATCTATATGCCGATAAAAATTATTACAGATTCAACTGCGAATATCACAGCTGATCAAATTGATGGAATTGATCATGTTACTGTTCCTTTATCACTTCACGTTGATGGCAAGCTTTGGCTCGATACGCCTGATATTGATCTAGATAAATTTCTTCATACATTAAAGCATACAAAAAACAAATCAACTTCTGCCTGTCCAAATGTAAATGACTGGCTTAAGGCCTTTGAAGGCAGCGACGAAATCTTTGTCATCACTTTAACTAGTGCACTTTCTGGTAGTTATAATTCAGCTACCCAAGCTGCTAAGATTTATCATGAAAAGAATCCAAAAGCTAAAATTTTAGTCTTTGACTCTCGCTCAGCAGGCCCACAATTAAGATTACTTGCTGAAAAGATTGCTAGTTTGGCAAGTGCTGGAAAGTCTTTTGAAGAGATTGTTAAAGCAACAGAAGAATATCAACACCACCTTGATTTAATGTTTGCCTTACAAGATTTAACTAACTTAGGTAATAACGGCCGGATTCCACCAGCTGTCGCAAAGATTGCTGGTTTACTGAAGCTATTTGTTATTGGAACAGCAAACAATAAAGGTGAGTTTGAACTTTTAGGGAAAGCTCGCGGCGCTAAGAAAGCTAGAAGAAAATTATTAGATGATATGGTTAAAGCTGGCTATCGCGGAGGCCGCGTTCAAATCGACCATGTGCAAAATGAGGGCTCTGCTTTAAGCATGAAAGAAATCATCTTAGATAACTTCCCAGATGCTAAAGTTACCATCGGCGAATGTGGCGCACTTTGCAGCTTCTATGCTGAAGAAGGCGGCTTAATGGTTGGTTTTGAAAAAGAATAAATAGTAACACAAAAGGAGTGCTTAAGCACTCCTTTTAATATGCCTTCTTAAAATCATTTTGCATTAATTTAACAAATTCTGGATATGTTTCAACTTCAAATAAGGGATGAAGTCCAATATTATCCTTACGGTGACGGTGATTATACCAAATACTGTCAAAGCCATACTTTTCAGCACCTAAGATATCTGACTGCAATCCATCCCCAAAGAATAAGGTTTCATTTGGTCCAATCTCTGTACGGCTAAAGAAATAATCAAAAGCATGCGGATTTGGCTTAGAATAATGAGCTTCTTCAGACGTTACAATCAAATCAAAGTAGTCTTTGATACCTGCTAATTCTAAGCGATGACGTTGCATGAACTTTTCACCATTACTTAAGACTGTTAACTTATAGCCTTGTTTTTTGGCAAACTTCAGCGTATCTTCCACACCTGGCAGCAACTGATGAGCTTCACCAAAGTAAGAGCGATATTCATTCATCCATTCATTTCCATCTACTTCTAGACCGAAATGTTCCTTAATAAAGTCATGAAATGTCATCTCGCTTAATTCTTCATAAGTAATTTCACCCAATTCAAGCCTGCGCCAAAGTCCTTGATTGTACGTATGGTATTGCTTCTGCAAGTCAGAGGAGAGAGGCAGCTTATGCGATTTAAACAATGCATGCAGGGATGAGTCTTCCGTAGCAGCAAAGTCAATCAAAGTGTCATCAACGTCAAAAATTAATTGTTTATATTTCATGAGCAACCCTTCTTCGATTTAAGTTAGTATTTCGATTATAACAAAAGTTGAGAAATTTTAATTTTATTCATCTTCATAGTGATAAGATAATATGGACGTATATTTAATATATTATTGGGGGAAAGCAATTATGACACGTGCACAAATGAAACAAGCGTCTAAAGACCAACTACGTGGCAATTGGGTCTGGGCTATTTGTCTAACTATTTTTGCCTGGTTATTTAACGCTGTTATCATGGATATCAATCGTTGGGTCTGGACTGGAAAAGATTTTACCTACTCCATCCTTCGCTATAACAATGAAACACTAATTCAAGGTTATAAGCCTGGTTATGATCTTTCAACATTTATTGTCGGCTTAATTACTGGTTTAATTTTATGGGGAGTTGCTTATACTATCCTAGATTTCGTTGAAACAGGAAAGATGGAAACTTGGTACACTGGTATTTTTAGTGCCTACAGCAATGGACGTTTCAAGAACAGTTTATTTACTCTCTTCATGGTTAATATTTTTACTGCATTATGGACGATCTTACTCATTATTCCTGGCATTATTAAGGGATATTCTTATGCCATGACGCCATATATCTTAAAGGATAAATTTGCTGCTGGGCAAACTGATATAGGAGCAACCGAAGCGATTACTGAAAGTCGTCATTTAATGGACGGCCACAAGATGGACTTATTCGTTTTAGACTTAAGTTTCATTGGCTGGGGTTTACTTGGTATCATTACTTGCGGAATTGGATTCATCTGGATTACTCCTTACTACCGTCAAACTAAGGCTAACTTCTACCGTTCATTAGTTGCTAATAATTAAAAATTGCACAATAAAACCGTTATAGTACAGATGCTATAACGGTTATTTTTTATTCATCAACTAAAGTAATTCTTTCTTTATGGTGCTTTGGATGAACAATTTCATTTACAACTAAGCGTGCCATTGTTCCAGAAGTTACCTTAGATTCATTGTTGTTATTAAAGAGAAGAGTATTGTTACCTAACATATAACCTGCAGCCTCTGGACCAGCTTCAAAGGTCAATGCTGGTGAAATTCCAAGCCAATCTACATCTTCAACTTGTTTTAAGTAGTTTAATTCGTTTAATTGCTCTTGAGGAGTATTAATCCAGTTTTCTGAACCAGTTAATTTCTTAATATCTTCCACTACCAAGTGGTTATCAATTCCAGTTCTAAGACTACCTGCACCTAAGATAAAGATTACTCTAATATCCTTGTTCTTAGCTAGACCACATAATTTAGTTGCTAGTTTTACTTGATCCTTTGCCTTTTCAGGAGTTGTACCAAAGGCATCAACAATCACATCAAAGTTTTCTAGTAAGCTATCATCCATTGTTAAAACATCGCCAATTAAAAGCTTAGCATCTTTACCAAGCACTCTTTCGGCCTTTTCTTTATCTCTGACAATGCCTGTAACTTCAAGATCTTTGTTTTCACTAGCTAATTTATAAATAGCACTCCCTGCCATTCCAGAAGCACCAATAATACCTACTTTCATTTAGGGATTCCTCCTTTTATATTTTATTCTTTCACCTTAGCTTAGCATGAATGAAGATAAGTGGGATAATATTTGGTTTTAAAAAACAAAAT
>DBFNNF010000062.1:0-13290 GCA_048407585.1 Lactobacillus johnsonii
TCACGGTAAATCTTTGCAGTTTGAACTTCTGTACTCTTAGTTCCATCTGGGTTAGTTACGTTAATTGTTCTAGTAATTATTTGGTTCAAATCACTTGCGTGAGCACCATCAATTACTTCACCGGTTACAGTCTTCTCACCAGCCGGAACTGGATTATTGTGATCAACATTGGTTATTCCATGTTCAATCTTAATTACTACAGTTGGAATTCCTTCTGCTGTAGCAGTAACACTCTGTGGAATTTCTTGACCTGGAACTAATTCCCATCCTGCTGGAACTTCTGGGTTAATTGTCACTGTTTCTCCGGTCTTACCGCTAAGTGGAGTAGTGCTAATTTCGTTACCAGCTTTGTCTTGGTAAGAAATTATTCCACTTTGTTCATTAGCGGTGTAAGTAATATCTATAGTCTCATCTTTTTGACCATTCTTAACCTCAACTGCAGGAACAACATCTTCACTTGGAGTGTATCCATCAATCTTCTTTGGAGTAAATTCACTCCACTTTGCAGTTGACCATTCTCCATAAGTTACTGCACCAGTTACATTGTCGTAACTTGCGTCACGATAAATCTTTGCGGTTTGAACTTCTGTACTCTTAGTTCCATCTGGGTTAGTTACATTAATTGTTCTAGTAATCGTTTGGTTCAACTCATTTGCGTGAGCACCATTAATTACTGCACCGGTTACAGTCTTCTCACCGTTAGGAACCGGATTATTATGATCAACATTGGTTAATCCATGCTTAATCTTAATTACAGTAGTTCTATTATTAATGGTGATTTCAGTTGGCACTTCACTTGAATCACTTGCTACCCAACCTACTGGAATTTCAGGAGTAAATGAAAGTCTAGTTCCTTTAAGGTGCCCCTTAATATTAGTTGAACTAATTATATTATTATCAGCATCCACATAGTTAATAGTTTGGCTACTATTTTCCAAAGTAAATGTGGCTGTTGAACTAAAGTCAATATTGTAATTTGGATTTTCTTGACGAATCTTATTGATTGCATCCCCACTAAGCTCAACATCATAAGTTCCAGCTTCAGTTAATTGAGCTGGATGACCATCTTTACTGAAGACAAAATCATTTGCTGTTAATCCAGTAATAGTTTGTTGTTGTCCGTTTAACGTTACAACAACTGAGTAGTTATGAGGATCAAGTTCTAAGTCTTGAGTAGTTTGAGAACCACTTATTGTTGCACTAGCCTTAGCTGGAACAATTACTAGTACTCCCTGACTGCCATCATAACTGTAGTTGTAATTACTATCAGTTGCTTTGATTGCATCAATTCCAGCTTGGCTTAACTTAACTTGGTAAGTACCAACATTTATTGGATTACCGATAACTTGAATATCTTTGTCAGTTAATTGGTAAGTTTGACCGTTAGAGAGTTTAACTTCAAATTTATCAGGATCTAATGCTACTACACTGCCCGTATAAGGAGTTTCTTGAGTACCATTAAAACCAATGGTGGCATTTGCCTTACTAATCGTGACACTAGCTAAACCATTGAAATTCCAAATGTAATTACTATTATTAGCAATCTTACTTTGACTAGAATTCTTGAGCTTCAAGTAGTAAGTACCCACATTTACAGGATCAGCAATTACCTTACCAGTTTCATCAACCCATTCATAGTCGTCAGCAGATAGAGTTGGGGCGATAAGATCTACACCATTGTTAGTAGCAATAGTGTTAGTAATCTTATCAACATTAATTTCTGGAGTTTGGCCGTTATAAACCACATCGTATGAACCTGAAGTTGTTACATCAGCGTTAGCTTTATTAATAGTATAAGTACCTGCAACCGGATTACTCCAATCATAATTTGAATACTCTTCTTTAATCTTGTTAAGGGTCTGCTGAGTTAAGGTAACTCCATAACTTCCAGCATTTACCGGGTTTAAACCAGCACTAAACGCTAAGTCATCTGCAGCAAGTGAAATATTAACAGTTTGACCATTATTAGTAGTGATCTCTAACTTGTAATTATCTGCATTCAAGCTAGCTGCTTCACCGTTATAAATCATACTATCTAAACCGTTTGAAATAATTTGAATTTCCGCAGAAGCTTTTTTAATGATAAAGCTACCATTACCTGTAGAAGTATAAGTGTAGTTCTTTGTACCAAATTGCTTTTCAATATTCTGCAATCCTTCATTAGAAAGGATAACCTCAAACGTACCTGCACTAGTTGGAGTTCCATCCTTAAATTGGAGATCACCAGCAACTGGAATATAGGCTAGCATTTGACCATTAGCGGTTTTGACATTAATAGTGTAGTCACCCGGATTTAAAGTAGTAGTCTTACCATAAATAATCGTTGGCACATTAGTTTTATCACTTACAGTAACGGTTACAGGCATTTGAGTTACATCAAATGGTGCTGTATTTGCATTTTCTGAGAGTAACCAGTTGTAATCAACACTATTCAAATTCCTAATGTTTTCCAGAGCTTGATTAGTTAATTTAACTTGATAATTACCGACTTCATTTGGCGTCGTTCCTACGAATTCAAGGTCACCATCTTGCAAAGTATAGCTATATTTATCGTCATTTACCAAGCCAGAGATTGAAACAGAATATTTACTATAATCAATGGTTTGCTCATTGCCTGTGTAGCGAACACTTTCACTACCATTCAAAGAAATATAAGCATCAACTGGCGTAATTACATAGTTAGCACCCTTGGTATGTTGCTTATCAACGTCTGCATTGTTTGGATCGGATGTAACACTAGTCTTACCATTGATAGCTATAGCAATCTGATTTGAATCATGATCACCAAAATCATAATCTGGATAGTATTCTTTCAAAGCAGCCAGAAGCTTTTGAGTTGGCACTAACTCATAATGGCCTACTTGAGTTGGTAAATTACTATCAGAATATTGTGTATCTTTAAATTGCAAATCACCAGCTGATAATGCTGTTGGATAAAGAATTGCATTCCCACTTACTGTATCAGTTAACGCAATTGTAAATTTACTTGGGTCAATTGCTACTCGTTCACCATATGGAGTCGTTTGGATTCCACTTAAGGTAATACGTCCTTTACGAGCATAGATAATGTATTGCGCCAAATCTTTAGTTGATTGGGTAATACTATAATTTGGATTTTCCTTATTCAAACGCTCAATTGCAGCTGCACTCAATGTAATAGCATAATTACCAGTATTAACTGCATCGGCCCCATAATTAATTACTAGATCTGATGGTTGAAGGGTAAACTTCACGCCATCAGGAGCATCATCATAGCCACCCCAGCGAAGCTTCAAATCCTTCATTTGATCTTGGCTAGTAATTTTAACTGGATTGCCATTATATACACTTGAAGCAGTCCCAACAAGTCCAATTGTTAATTCAGCTGGAGCAATATTCAGTAGAGCTGGTGTATCAGCAAATTTCCAATTATAGTTCCTATTAATAGATTCTAAGTTTTGCTTTCCTTGTGCTGACAAGTAAACATCATAGGGACCCGCATTAGTTGGATTTTCAACTGTAGTCATTAAGTCGCCAGACTTCAAGCTGTAATTCAAGGCTTGACCATTGTTAGTAATAATTAGAACTTGGAAATTACTATTATTTAAGGTTACTGCCTTACCAGTATAGTCGCTATCTTGATTACCAAGTAAACCAACTTCAGCTGTAGCTTTTTCAATTGTAAAGTCTACTACATCATTATGGTAAGTATAGTCATAATGATTACTTTCAAGATTCCGAATTTGACCTAATGCTGCTTCGGTTAATCTTACCTTGTAACTACCTGCATCAGTTGGCGCAGGAATTGGATTGCCTTGATCATTTACAAATTCAAGATCTTCAGGTTTTAAGACATAAGTTTGTCCATTTGATAACTTCACGCTAATACCATTAACCACTCCATCAGTAGCTGGAATGACTGCTGGATTTCCCGTGTAAATTGTTGAAGCTGAACCATCAAGAGCAATGCTTGCTGTTGCCTTCTCAATATGATAATTACCTTCACCTTGGTAATTCCAAGTATAGTTGTTATTTCCGGCAATTGCATTTTGAACTTTTTGCCAGCCAGCTTGGGTTAAGCAAACTTGATAAGTGCCAATCTTACTTGGTGCGGAAATCACTTGCCCATTTTGTAAAAATTCGTAATCACCTGCAGTTAATTGCAATGTACTTGGCAAAGCAATTGTATTTTCATTTGGATTATTAGTAGTGATTTCTGGAATAAAGTTAGCTGGATCAATCGTTGCTGGATTACCAGTCCAAGTAATAGTTTGAGAAGTAGTATATGGTAAAGTAATCAAAGCGTTAGCCTGATTAATAGTGTAAGTTCCATTACCAGTAACTTGAACATTTGACCAGTCTAAGTTATTAGCATTTACCGCTTTAACTTTAGCGATTCCGGCTGCTGTTAATTGAACTGTATAGGTCCCTGCATCACTTGGTGCAGTAGTATAGGTTTGACCATCTTTAATCCATTCGTAGTCGCCAACAGCTAAAGTGACCAAATTATTTCCAGGAGCTGTAATTGTAACAACTGGGGTATAACCACTTATTGGAGTGCCGTCATAAGACTTTTCAGCCGTTCCACTAAAGGATGCACTTGGAGTAGCTTGAGTAATGGTTACTGTTCCAAAGCCAGTCTGATTGAAGTCATAGCCATAATTGTCAGCTTGAACTTGTGCAATGTTTGCACGGCCTTGGTCAGATAATTCTACATCATAAGTGCCAACATTCGTATTAGCACCATCAGCCATATTTACAAACTGTAAGTCACCTGCTTGCAGTTGATAGGTTAAGCCGTTACCCAATTCAACCTTAAAGTTAGCTGGATCAATCACAGCAGGAGAGCCGGTGTAAACAATATTTTCGTTACCCGAAAGAGCTACTGAAATATTTGCATTTCTAGTAATTGATAAAGTACCAAACCCCGCCTTAGTCCAACTATAGTTGTCAGTTTGTGATTCAAATTTCTTTAGGCCAGTATCTGTTAGAGCAATTGTATAAGTGCCAATAGCAGTTGGTTGTGAAATCACTTGTCCGGCAGCATTAGTAATTACAATATCATCAGCACCTAAATTTACGCCGACTGGAAGATTAATACTTACTTCATTATCGGTTGTAATTGATAATGGAAAGTTCTTATAGTCAATCGTGACTGGACGCCCATTGTATTTATTACTTTGGCTACCCGTAATATTAAGGGTTGCTGTTGCCTTACCAACTACATAAGTAAATGCACCATTGACACTATCGAAGTTATAATTTGGATTTTCTTGATTTAGCTTATCAATGTAATCCTTGTTTAAAATCAAATAGTAAGTACCGGCATTAACTGGCTGACCTTCAAATTTAGCATAATCTTCTCCGCTCTTAGTGTACCAAGAATAATCATTAGCAGAAATGTCATGATTCAAAGTAAAGTCAACATTATTAGTTGTATCATGAGCACTCCACTTAATTTCTCCATAGACCGTTGTACTATTAATAGGTTGCCCATTATAGGTACGCTCATAGCTGCCACCAATTGTTGCAGTAGCTTGAGCCTTATTAATATCGTAATTTGCACTTCCAGTAAAGGCATTATCAGAAAATACTACATTCGGTGTGTTATTTTGACCAGAACCTGCTAGACCAAGAATATATTTTTCAATGTTGGAAATACCAGTGGGTGTCAAAGTAATTGTGTATGATCCAGCGTTAGTTGGTGCAGAGCCACTATTCCACTCATAGTCATTATCTTTAAGAATATAGATCTTGTTAGCCTCAGTAGCACCTGGGAAGGTTACTGTTACACCAATTTGACCATTGCTATTTACCTCAGCAGTTGTAGTAGCTTGACCATCATATGTACGTGAGTTAGAGCCACTTAATACACCACTTGCCTGAGCTTGCGTAATGGTGTAAGTAGCTAAGCCACCACCATTAGTCAAAGTAAAGTTAGGATTATCCTTCTGTAGAGTAGATAGTGCAGCGCCCTTAAGTTTTATGTAGTAAGTTCCAACATTTTCAGGATTACTGATCGAATTACCCTGAGCATCTACCCACTCATAACTATCACTAGTAAGGTCGGTCGTATCCAAAACTACTTTGGCATTGTTAAAATCAGCAGTAATTGTTATTTTTGAAGGATCTATGCTAGGCGTTGGTTGAGCATCATAGATCCTAGTATAATTTCCAGATGTCTGGTTGCTTAAAGTGAAAGTAACTGGTGCCGGATTAATAATATAGGTGGCAGTACTGGTAAAGGTTGAATTACCCTGAGCATCTACCCATTTAATACTGTTATTACCAAATTCTTTTATAATATCCTGCTTACCTTGTTCTGACCAACGTAACTCATAGGTGCCTGCATTAGTTGGCATTTCAGTCGTCCAAGTATGACCATTATTAGATGAAAATTCAACATCTCCAGCTTGTAAAGTATAGACATTCCCAGTTGGACCTCCAATTCCAACATAAATTGGATCGTCACCATTCCCATCATTAAGGTCATCAAGAGTGATTGGACTGCCAGTATAAGTTGACTCATTAGTACCTGCCAAAAATGCTGTTCCAGTTGCCGTGTAGGTTATATTAATTACAGTTGGAAGTGTATCAATAGTAACAGTTTGAGCGGGAATAGATCCATAGATAGGAATATCTAACGTTGTTTCAGTAGTTGTCCCATCAGGATGAGTAACAATTTGTTTAATGACTTTCGTATAATTATTAGGAACCGATATCTTGTTGTAGCGTCCCCACTCACCTCTAGTCCAGCCACTACCATCAAAGCCATCAAATGTTACTCCGCTATCATCAGCATTTACTTTAACAGGTCGAGTAATCGTGGCTGATTGAGTCGTAGTTTGGGTAACTGAAGGAGTTCCTGGTTGGTTAACTGGCGTGAGGTTAATTACACGGTTAATAGTTTTTTGCGTCAATGATTTAGGTACATAGTAAGTCGTCAATTCGTTACGAACATACCATTGAGGAGCATTATTAGTAGTAAATACTGTATTGGAATTATAATTTGGATTAGCAAAATTTACAGTAGTATATGTGCCTGTAGAATTAAGGTTTACTATTCCATAGTCATTGCCAGCATCGGGAGGAGTAACAGTAAACTGTCCATCTTGTTCTATATTCCATTTCCCAGAAATTACATGGAAACCTAAGTTGTCCTCATCACCAACTGTCTTATCCCAAGTCCAATCTCCATAAACCACCTTATTGGTTGAAGCATTAATAGTCCCAGCTTGTTTGAAGAAAACTTGAATCTGCGCATCGGGTGCAACTGATTGGCCATTCTTATCACCACCTGCATACACAAATTTAGCGGTTATTGTTCTAGCTTCAGTTTTATTTGGAACATAGAAAATGGTATGAACAGGTTGAGCTTCATAAAGAGATGCAGCCGTAGTGTATGCAGTTGAGCCTTTAGAAATATCGCTGGTATCGCCATCACTACCATTCCAAGTAGGGAAAACAAATTGATTAGCTGGAACTTTATTAGTATTTGTAGCAGGTCCACCAGTGTACGCTGTATATCCATCTAAGGTTGGTACATCAGCAGTTACCGTAGCCCACTCTTGCGGTAAGTTAGTCCAAGTACCGGATACTACATGGTAACCAGGTGTATTACTATCACCTTTTTTAGTATTCCATTGCCATGGACCATACGTAACAATTCCAGTTACCAAATCTTTTGTAGCTTGTCGAGTATAGTAAACATCTAAAACTGCAGAAGTAAAGGCATTACCATCCTCAGTATAAGTACCGTTTTCATTAACTTTTGTCTTAACGTAATTTACGGTAACAGTGCGTGTTTCTTGTGCGGCTGGATCAGTATTAGTTACGTCTTGAGTTTTATGAACTAAGTGAACGACAACATTTGCACCATAGAGTGAAGGAGCAGCCTCAGTCGTCCATTTATAATTTGGTATTGTCCAATTACAACTTGAATCTGTAAATGATACCCAGAAATCTCCAGCAACTGTTACTCCTGCAGGTACTCCAGAGACACTAACAGATTGATAGTTAGCTGGATTTACACCATCTGGAAATGTAAGTCGAGTATATGCCCCATTACCAGCATTTTTTATATCAAATTGAGTAATTTCCTTATTTTCCGTATCATCCCAACAAGTAATCGTAAACTGCATTTGTTGAGTAACAGTAACCTTAACAGTAGCTGGAGCAGTTACAGCAGTGTATTGCTGACCATTCACAGAAACTGGATAAGTGGCAATAACTTTAACATTATATGTTCCTACTTGATTCCAGTTTGGCTCACTATTATCAGCAAATTCAAATGTAGTACCTGATGGAAAATCAGCAACATTAGTAACCAAATCTTCAGCTGTTAAAGTCTTACCCTTATAGGTAGTCTTATCTTGAATCTGAAGATTTTTCTTTTGATCTGCTGGAATAGTAACAACTTGGTATGTCGCATTCGCAAGGTTACTTACATTAAATGTAGTTGTATCGTGAGCTACATCATTAGCATTATTTTTTTGATTTAAAGAATTTGTTTCACTTTTAGTTTGAGGAATAGAAGAATCAGGTTTTGAAGTTTCAGCTTTTTGAACAGTAGAAGGAGTTTCTGCAGACTTGGCAGTTGTACTCTGTTGATTACTATTTTGAGTAGGAACTGTAGTATTCTCTACATTCTCCTTCTTACTTTCATCAGACTTTTGGACTATATTCTTATCCGCCGTCTTTTCTGAATCTGTAGCACTCTTTTGAGCTTGATTAAATCCATCCGCCTTAGAATCTTGAACTTGATTAGCATCAATTACTTGAGCTTTTTGATCATCATTTTTAGTGGTTTGAGCATTCTGTTCTTGTATATTATTAGGCAAAGTATCCGCATGCACTACTTCATTATTAGTTATTCCTAAAAATAAAGTTGATAAAAGAACCGAACAAGTTCCAATAGTTAACTTTCTTATACTGAATCTTTGTTTTGTATCTAAGTCACGTTTATTGAATAACATGTGGCCTCAATCTCCTTAAAAACTTCCCTTTATCAAAGGTATTTTAACGCTAAAAAAGGCCTAATACCATCATTATATATAATAAAACATGTATTTATATAAAAAAGACTTAACTCCAATAAAATATCAGAACTAAGTCTTTTAAGTAACTCTTAATTATTCATTTTCCATTTTTTTCCACCAAGCTGGTAGCTCAGCAAGTAATTTTCTTAAAGCTTGGCCACGGTGAGAAATAGCGTTTTTTTCATCTACTGTCATTTCAGCAAATGTCTTTCCCTTATCAGGAACAAAGAAAAGTGGATCATAGCCAAAATCTCCATCCCCTCGCGGGTAAGTCAAAATTTCGCCTCTAATTTCACCTTGTGTTACTAAATCATCATCAAATCTACCTGGCCACGAAACTACCATAGTTGTATGAAAAGTAGCCTGTCTTTTCTCTCGCGGAACACCGCCTAGTTCAGCCAATAATTTTGCATTATTTAAGGCATCATTATGAGCTTCGCCTCCGTAGCGAGCAGAATGAACTCCAGGAGCTCCGTTTAATTTATCAACTGATAAACCTGAATCATCAGCAAGAGTTGGTAAATTACTGAACTCCGCCATTTTATGAGCTTTTAGTTTTGCATTAGCTAAAAATGTTGTCCCAGTTTCTAGAACATGAGGAGGATCAGTTAGGTCCTGATTAGTAATTACATGAATAGGAAAATTTATTTTCTTTAAGGCCTCTTCAACTTCTCTCGCCTTATTTTTATTGTTAGTTGCAAATAATAAAGTATCCATTTTAATCCTCAGCATCTACATGATGACCAACTATCGTGTCATCATTCATCCATTGACGGGTAATTTCAGTAAACTTCTTCGCTTCTCCAGTTGTATAATACTCATGTTTTACCGGAGCAGTATCTGCGGCAAATAAATCATCACGTCGCAGAACATTATATGTATATTGTGCCACTTGATCAGCTGGATCTACAATTTTTTTATCTTGACCCACCACAGCCACAATTTCGTCTCTCAATAAAGGATAGTGTGTGCAGCCCAAAACTAAGGTATCATAATCAGCATTTTTCAATGGAGTTAAACTTTCGCTAACAACTGCATTCTTAGTATCTTCATCTGGATCTTCTTCAGCTAGTGGTGCTAATTTTGGTTGAGCAAATTCACTGACCTTAATTTCTGGATCACGATACTGAATTTCTTTTAAATAAGAATGACTATCCACGGTTGCGTTAGTTCCAATTACAGCTACATTTTTAGTCTCGGTAGTTCTTGCTGCAGCCAAAGCACCTGACTGTACAACACCAATTATTTGTAGCGGAACCTCTTTTTGAATTGTTGACATTGCTACAGCCGTTGCTGTGTTACAACCAAAAATAATAATTTTTACATCTTTACTTAATAAGAAGTTTACACTATCGCGAGTTAGAGAAATAATTTCTTCTCTTGAGCGATCCCCATACGGCATATTAGCCTGGTCGCCAATAAAAATTGTTGACTCATTAGGCATTTTTTCAATTACTTTTTTTAAAACGGTTAAGCCGCCTAATCCTGAATCTAAAACTCCAATTGGTCGATTATCCATTAAAAAAACTCCTTTAAACAAATGATGATTAAATTCTCTTTTCTACTCCACCTATTTTAAGTTAAAATGATACACCTTTCCAATCTTTTCAAGTGTATCAAAGGTTTAGAGAACTCTTAAATATGGTGTTGCCCCGTTTGTTGCCCTTTCTTCTTCATTCGGCTCACAGCAAGCACCTATAAGCTGCTTGTCTTCTTCTGTGATTTTTGGGTGTATATAAACGTCTACTGTTGTCTTAATACTACTATGCCCTAACAATATAGAAATTTTTTCAGGTTTAAGCCCCGCATTAGAGCACATAGTAGCAAAAGTGTGCCGAAAACCGTGAATTTTAATCCGACGCAAACCAGCATCTTCACAAACTTGCTTATTCCATAACCTAATAGTGGCAAGATTTATTACATGGTTTCTTGTATCTGAAAAAACTAGTTGTTTGAGCTCATCGTAATCGTTAAAGCCAGCCTTAAACAGTCTCTCAGCTTGCTCAACTTTCCATTTTTTCAATTTTTCCATTACATTAGGCTGAACAGGAACATAACGTGTACTCTTTGGGGTTTTGGTTATACCGACTACTTGCTTGCCGTCTGTATTAGTTTTTACCGTCTTATTAATGTGGATTGCATTGTGTTCAAAATCCACATCAGCCCACGTTAAAGCACGTAATTCTCCTGAACGCATTCCCGTATTTCCAAGTAATAGAAAGAAATAATAAACCTTTTGGCCACGTTTCCCCCGTATATGTTTTTGACAAGCACCAAGAAAAGATGAATATTCATCCATGCTGTAACAATTCTTATTTTCTTCTTTACGGGGTTTCCTTGGCTTGTCTATGAAATCCATAGGGCTTTTAGCAATATAATTATACCTTACAGCCTTATCAAATATAATTTTGGCGTAAACAAGCACATTGTTAAAAGATTTAGGCATTGCTTTGCTTAAACGATTAACAAAGTTTTGACAGTCAAAGCCAGTAATATCTTCAACGTACATATTACCTAGTTCTTTCAAAATATGATTATTAACTAGCAAGTTAACATTGTAAAGGGTGCTACTTGATACACCACTTTTTGAATAAGTAGCCCACCAGATAGAATAAACTTGTTTAAGCTTATGCTTTTTAGCAGTAGCATTATAAACTCCATCTTTAAAATCACTTATTGCATCATCACGAAACTTTAAAGCATCCCTGAAAGAAGTAAAACCTTTTTTCCTTGCCTTAACTGAATTACCAGTAAATTTATTTTTGCCAAGATAATAATCAACTCCAAACTTCTTTTTACCGCTTTTTGTTTCGTAGTCGTAAATACCGTCTGTTCCTTTTATTTCTTTCATGCTAAATCATCCTTTTAATTCCTTTTGAGCGTAAACGGGCTATTTTAAGGCTTTTAACATGGTTAACTAATGGTTACTACTTACGAAACAAGCGCAGAAGCTCGATATCAGCATAAAATTTTTTAAGTATTGTCGTTTTAATTCGATGATGCTTTTTTATTTACTCTCACGGCTGATTTTTCAGCAATGAATTTTTATTTGCTTTCACGGCTGATTTTTTCAGCTTGGTCAAACTCTCATTAAAAACATCTCCCCAAAATTGGGAACATCTTTTTGAAGTTATCTAGGTGAAATTATTGTATTAGTCCTTTAAGGGATGAAGAAATAAATTGAAGTACTGACTCAGTACCATAGGCGCTTTTATAGGTCCTACTTTGGGATATTTGTGCACTATTTACAAATAGTTATTCACTAAACCGCAACACTCTAACCCCATTTTTGGGGTGAGTGAAATTAAATAAGGTCGGCTAACCGTAATTTTGCGGTGAGTAAATCCGCTATTGCTCAGAACAATAGTGAAAATTCCCTAATCGATCCGATCGATTTAGAAAATACTGGTACATAAATAAGGGATTTAAAACAGATTGTTCCGAACGACCTGTTTTCTTAATAGGTTAGACGCATCCCTGCAAACAGGCTAAGTTCACCCTAGGGTGTCGAGTTTTACGACTTCCTGTTAAAAGCTGACTCGACAATTTACCGACTCAGGTTACTGTAATTGCGACGGTAAAGAACTATTTCACAAGTAAGAGGCATCAAGAATTATTGAGAGCATTATCTTCATCTTATCCTAAATACTCATCTAATCCTAAATACTCATCCAAAACTTTTTCTATTTTATTAACTCTTTCTGAATCTTTTTTATCCCCGTTAATTTTACTAAGCATGAGTAGATACATGGAAGTGATATAAAAATTAATTTCATCCATATCACTTAAATTTTCATTATCAAAACTAGCAACAATTTTTCTATATTTTTTTATCTTATCAGGTGAAAGATGGTCATTTCTCTCGTTTAATATTGCGTTATTAATCATTGAAAACTCTTTTATTTGTCGGTTTATAGCGAAAGAAACGGCTTCATTAAAGGGAATTCCTGCTTGCTTTCCATCAGATGTCTTTTCTAGGCCCGCAATAAGCTTTTCAAGATTTTCCATACGATCCAAATCTTTAATATTTGAAATACCTTGTAAATACGGCACAGATACACCAAAAAAATCTGCTAGTGCTTGCCACTTATCTATCTTAGGATTTCTTGCTCCACGTTCATATTTTGATAAAGAGTCTGGGGAGATACTTACATTTCTACTTTTCAGTTCATTACTTAATTCTTTAAAAGTTAAATTTTTCGATTCTCTCAATTCTTTTAATCTGTTCACATATTTCACCGCCCTTCCAAAAATAGAATACCATTTTTTACTA